>JAFXOO010000118.1 GCA_017528675.1 Oscillospiraceae bacterium
GGCTGCGAAGTCAATTGATGCGTGGCTGCAAAGCAAATAACCGGTTGGCAGAAAGAAGACGCAAACAACATAAGGAGGAAAAGATTTATGAAAAGAATGATGAAGCTGATCGCTGCTGTTTCGGGTGCCGCAACGGCCGGTACCGGTTCTTTGCAGGTGTTTGCTGCTGATGCGGCAGCAACCGGTGCAGACAATGCGGGAATGAGCATCGGCTCCCTGATCGGTACGCTCGGTATTCCGGTTCTGCTGCTGGTGTTCCTGTATATCATGATGATCCGCCCCCAGCAGAAGCAGGAGAAGCAGACCCGTGAGATGCAGAAGAATCTCCAGGTGGGTGACGAGGTCGTGACCATCGGCGGTATTGTGGGCATTGTGCTGCGTGTCGAGGAGGCAACGGAGACCGTTGTGCTGGAGACCGGCAGCGACCGTCTCAAGATCCGCATGAAGCAGGAGGCCATCAAGGAGAATGTCACTGCCATGGAGCAGGCCGCCGCAGAGAAGGCTGCCAAGGACAAGGCAAAGCGGGAGAAAATGGCCATCGGCAAGCCGAAGGACGAATAATTCCCCCGGAAACCGCATAGTATCTGACGGCGGAGGTGATACAGTGCGGCATCATCGAACAAAAAACGGCTTTGGCCGGACGATAGCGGCGCTGCTCGGAGGTTGTCTCCTGGCAGCGCCGTTTTTGCTGCTGATGGCAGCGCTGACTGTCTGGCTCGGTAAGCTCCCGCAGGCCGTGATGTGCATTCCGGCAGGGCTGGGGTGGGGGCTGGCAGCATTCCGGACGGCTCATTGTACCGGCCGCCGCAGACGGCATCACGGCCTGCTCCTCGGACTGCTCTGGGGCAGCATTTTCTGGGGGATCCGGTGCATCGGGGCGCTCCTGCTCGGACTTCCCCGGCATGCCGGAATGCTGGCATTCCTGGCATGGCTGCTCCTGACAGGGATGCTCGGCGGCATCACCGGCGTGAATGCCAGATGCCCGGCAAAGGACCGCTGAGCTCCGGCGAGGCGCCGGCACCAGAAGGATTTTACCGGCAAATTGTATGAAATGGTTGACATTCCGGAAATCATCGTGTATAATAATAACAATATCATTTACGAAAGCGAGGGATTCCCATGGAAGTCAACGCCATCCAGAAGCTCAGCTACGGTCTGTTTGTGCTCACCGCCGTAAACGGCGACAAGGACAACGGCTGTATCATCAACACTGTCGAGCAGGTAACAGCCAACCCCAACCGCATCGCCTTTGCCGTGAACAAGGCGAATTACACGCATGATATGCTCATGCAGCACAATGTCTTTACAGTCTCGGTCATCAGCGAAAAGGCTGATTTTGAGCTGTTCAGGCGCTTCGGCTTTGCTTCCGGGCGGGATACGGACAAGTTTGCCGGCTTCACCGCCGTCAAGCGCACCGCCAACGGAACACTTGCAGTACGGGAAGGGACAAACGCCTATATCTCCGGCAGAGTGTTCCACAGCATTGACCTCGGCACGCATACGCTGTTCATTGCGGAAGTCACCGAAATGGCCGTGATTGACGACACACCGTCCGCCACCTACGCCTATTACCACAGCAATATCAAGCCCCAGCCCGAAAAGGTCGGTGAAACCCAGGACGGCCAGACCATCTGGCGCTGTGTGATCTGCGGGTACGAATATGTCGGAGAGGAACTGCCGGAGGACTTTGTCTGTCCGCTGTGCAAGCACCCGGCATCGGACTTCGAGAAGGTCAGCGGATAACACACCTGCATCCGGAAGTGCCTGTGGAAGCCGGAGTCCGCAGGCGCTTTCCGGCTCCGGTGAAAACGAATTTCGCCGGGGTGATTGACATTTACCCTGAAATTTGCTATAATAGATACATCCCGTCAGATTTGCAGCGGGATAGACTATCCAAGACACAGAAAGGAGGCCTGTGAGAGCACCGCTGTCACAGGAGATACTGTATGGAAAACAGAATGATTGATATTGCCGCAAAGAGCAACGGCGACATTAAACTCGGCGTCATCCCCGGCCACTTTGCCACCAACCACTCCCATGTCAACTACTTTGTAGATATGACTTCGATCAAAACCCGGTACCGTGCTGCCCGTGAGGCTGCAAGAGAACTCGCCAAGTTCTATGCAAGCTCCATGAATCTTGACACCATCCTCTGCTTTGAGGGAACCGAGATGATCGGCGCATTTCTTGCCCGTGAGCTCTGCCTGCACGGCGGCGGCATGAATGACGGCGATGACATCGCCGTGATCTCCCCTGAAACCAATATGAACAACCAGATGATCTTCCGTGACAACCTCCAGAAGGATATTTACGGCAAGGACATCCTGCTGCTCATGTCCTCTGTCTCCACCGGCAAATCCATCCAGCGCTGCATCGAGTGCCTGCGGTACTACAGCGGCAAGCTGGCAGGTGTTGCCTCGATCTTCAGCGCTATTCCGGAATTTGGGGGCATCAAGATCGACGCCGTATTCACGACAGACGATCTGCCGGAATACAAGACCGCCCTTCCGTCCGAGTGCCCGCTCTGTGCAGACGGCGTGAAGGTGGATGCCATCGTAAACAGCTATGGCTACTCCAAGATCTGACGGAAAAAGGCAGCTCCGTCTGCCCAGGATTGTTTTCAATGCACCGGTCATCATCACTTACACGATTCTGTGCTTTATCGTGCTGATGTTCGGATTTGCAACAGGCGGCAGCTCCACGATGAAGGTGTTCACCTGCTACCGTACCACGCTTACCGACCCGATGATGTATGTCCGGGCATTTACCTATGTGTTCGGGCATAAGGATATGACGCACTTTTTCAGCAATTTTTCGATGATCGTACTGGCCGGCCCCATGCTGGAGGAAAAGTACGGCAGCAAGCGGCTGATCATGATGATGGCTGTGACAGCCCTGATCGGCGGCATCGCCAATCTTCTGCTCACGACCAGCGGTCTGCTGGGCGCCAGCGGCATTGTCTTTCTGTTCATCATCCTGGCATCGTGCACCTCGTTCAAGAGCGGCTCGATTCCGCTGACACTGCTGCTTGTGGCGGTCATCTATATCGGGCAGGAAATCATGACGGGCATTACCGCACATGATTCGATCTCGCAGCTCACCCATATCCTGGGCGCTGCATGCGGTGTGTTCTTCGGGCTCTATTTCAACCGTGAGAACGCCCCCAAACAGGAATAACCCATGAACGCTCCGGCACAGTCCGGGGCGTTTTGTGTTTCTGCCGTACAGGTTATTCATCAACCTGCACAAAAATGCAGGAAAATTCACATAAAATATCTTGCATTCCACAGAATTTTATGGTATAATATGTGTATTGGTTTCCACGCTCTGTCCGGTGCGGCAAGGAGACAATTTTCGGGATTTTCCATAATTTTTCTTTGTTGAAACAGTGCAGTTTCACATACCCGATCTTCTGCAAAAAATCCAGTTTCTGTGAAAAAAACGTCGTTTCCTATTGACAAGCCCCGGAGAGTATGGTATACTATATTTAATTGTGCACTATCTATCGCACATTCTACGGGCTGTACACCCTGAAGGCGGTTATGGCTGCCGGTTTTACAGGGAGGAAAGGATGCTGTCTGAATCGGTCAGACGGTTTGTGCAGTACCAAGAAAAAATCAGGAGGCAATCAGTATGTTGCAATTTGAGAACACCAACCAGATCAAACACGCTCTGCTGAAGATGGTGAAAGAACACGGCGACACTGTACTCGATGATGACAAGCGCTTCATCTCGCTGATGAACGACTACATTCCGGAGTACGAGAAGGAGCGCCGTCTGTTCAAGCATGTGCTCGGCAACAATGTTCTCTCCATGATGCGCCGGGAAGACAATCAGCGAATTGCCATCCTCAAGGCAAGAGAGTTCATGAACGGCGAGCTGTTCCTGGCTGACACAGCCGTGGAATTCGTTCTGACATGCTTCACCTTCATGATGGAGTGGAATTATGTAGCCCCTGCACCGCAGGCCGCTTCTGATGCAGCGCAGCCTGCGAGCAGTATCCCGCAGCCGCTCTCCTCGACGCCTGCAAGCGCTCCCGCAGCTCCCCCCAGTGCGCCGGCAAAGCCCGCCGCACCGGCAACATCCGAGGTGCTCTATACCAAAAACGATGCCAAGCGTGCCAGCGGCCTGTTCAACACCGTTGCAACGGTTCCGATGGGTTATACGACCATCGAGGACTTTGCCTTTGATTCAAGCCGTATCAAGGGTGTGGAACTGCCCGCTTCGCTGTATGTGATCGGTGAATACGCCTTCTCTGACTGCAAGAAGCTCAAGTCCATCGAGCTCCCGGTCAACCTCAAGCGCATCGGCAAGGGCGCCTTCAGCTCCTGTGCCAAGCTGTCAATGGTACGCATTCCCGCAGGTGTGACTGAGATCGAGGAGAACACCTTCCAGTTCTGCACCGGCCTTGAAGTGCTCGACCTGCCGAACACCATCAGCAGCATCGGCGCTGAAGCATTCCAGGGATGTATGAGCCTGAAGAAGCTGTTCCTGAATGACAGCGTGAAATATATTGACGATACCGCATTCAAGATGTGCCCTGACCTGACCATCAAGTGCTATGAGAATTCCTATGTGCACCGCTTCTGCGAGGAGCACGGAATGCGCTTTGAGGCAGTCCGCAAGGGCTTCCGGGGATAAGCCTTTTACGGCAGACGGACGCTGCTGCGCCGTCTTCGTATACTATACCTTAACACTATGATTGAAAGGGATGATCTGACATGGTAGAGCTCCAGATCGGGCAGTACATCGAGATGGAATACGGCGGCGCCGCCAGAGTCCTGCGGGAACTCGGCAGCGGCGGACAGGGTATTGTTTATCTGGTGGAATTCAATGAGCAGCAGTATGCGCTCAAGTGGTATGATGTGGACAAGATCAAGAATCCTGCCGCATTCCGCAAGAACATCGAGAACAATATCAACGACGGCGCTCCCTCCCGGAAATTCCTGTGGCCGAAATACCTGACCCGTCCGATTGAGACAGGCGGATTCGGCTATCTGATGGATGTACGTCCGCAGGGGTATGAGTCCTTCGTGGATATTCTCAATACCTACAAGCTCGACATCGACCCGCTGACCGGCAGAGCCATGAAATATCCGGTTCAGTTCAAAAGCCTGCATGCAATGGTGACAGCCGTCATCAACATCGTCACAGCGTTCCGCCAGCTCCACAGAGCCGGCAAGAGCTACCAGGACCTGAACGACGGCGGCTTCTTCATTGACACCAAAACCGGCGATATCCTCGTCTGTGACTGCGACAACATCGCACCGGACGGCGAGAGCTTCGGCATCGGCGGCAAGCCGGGCTATATGGCTCCGGAGGTCGTCAGAGGCATAGAAAAGCCCAATGTACAGACGGACAAGTACTCCCTCGCCGTGGTGCTGTTCAAGCTCCTGTTCCGGGGCGACCCGATGGAGGGCGAGAAGGTCGTGAAGGATATCTGCCTGACGGAATCCTCCGAGCTGCGTCATTACGGCAAGGAAGCCGTGTTTGTCTACGATCCGGAGAACACGACCAACCGGCCTGTCCGTGGCATTCATGATAATGTCATCAAGTTCTGGAAGATCTATCCGGACTACATCCGGGATGCCTTCATCCGCTCGTTTACAGCGGGTCTGGAGGATCCGAACAAGCGCATCATCGAGAACGAATGGCAGAAGCTGTTCATCCGCCTGCGTGCCGAGATCATCCCCTGCACCTGCGGCAGGACGAATTTCTCCTCCATGTTCGAGGAGCAGCCGAACCACTTCTTTAAATGCCCCCGCTGCGGCAGCGAGTTTGCAACCATTGCCTTCTCGAACCGGGATTACCGTGTGCCGCTGTACCTGGGCTGCCGGTTCTATGCCTGCGAAACCATCCCGGCTTCGGACGATTTCCTCACCGTGACCGGCGAACTCGTGGAAAACAAGCTCAAGGCCAACATGCTGGGCATCAAGAATATGTCCGAACAGACATGGAAGGCGAAAATGCCGGACGGCAAGTTCTATCCGGTGGCACCGGGCAAGGGCTTTCCGCTGTGGAGCGGCATTGTGGTTGACTTCGGCGGCATCACAGCGCAGATCAACGAAGATGTGGACTGATCTGCATCAATCTGAAAGCAAAGGAGAACCCCTATGATTGAAGATATGGATAATCTGACTTCGGTCGATGAGCAGTCTGAGCCGGAGACAGGCGGTTTTGATATGTCAGGCTTTGAGGATTCCAGCTATGATGCGGACAGCAACAGTACCCCCGGTTATGATGCATTCGGATACGATGACGATGATCCGCTGAATGCAACGGGTGTGTCCCGCAAGAGCCTGGTCATCTTCTTCCTGATTGATACCTCCGGCAGCATGAAGGGCACCAAGATGGGTGAGCTGAACACGGTCATGGAGGA
>JAFXOO010000119.1 GCA_017528675.1 Oscillospiraceae bacterium
GGTAAAAATCTGCTGCTTTCCCGTCGCCGTCGTTTGTACCGGGAACTCCGAGCAGCCATTTTTGCAGGGCGATGACATCGGTTACGGTGAAGCTGCCGTCCTGGTTGAAGTCGCCGCCGGGGCTGTAGGCAGCGTCTGCTTTCAGGCGGAAGGTGATGTTATACATGTCGTTGCCGAGTTCCTTGACGGTTTTGTAGTCCTCCGGGAGGGAGTAGCCCGGGAGCGGCTGGGGACCGAGTCCGAAGGAGAACTTGTCTGCCTTGAACCATTTGCCGAAGTTATTGAGGATTTCCGGATTATTTTCCAGGACATAGATCGGGCCGGTGTACATCCATTCGCCGGTGTCCGGATTCAGGTAGCCGATGTCCGTGCTGATGCCAAGATAATTGTCCTTCATGATAGTTTCCGGGATCCGCTCACCGGTATCGGCATCCAGAACCTCTACCCTTGTATCGCCGGGTGAAAGAAGCGTCTGGCCGTCATCAAAGGCATAGAAATGCGCTTCCACCGTGTCCACGATATCCGGGTCGCCGTAGAGATTCATATAGTGATATGTAATATCCACAGGCCCGTCCTTCAGCGCTTGCAGAACATAGACCGTGTAGGAGGAACCGCCTGCGACCATGGTCGTGCGCTCCTGGTTGCATTCGGAAACTACGGCGTACTGCACCGCCGAATGGTCAAATTCCGGCTCCCAGCCATATGCAGTTCCGACGCTTGCTTTCAGACAGATCACGGCATTGTTTCCGTGCCTTGAGACCTGCCCGAACTCGTCGGTATACGCCTTGTACTCCACAAGACAGTCCGGCACCCAGGCAAACCAGTCGGTTTCTGTCACCTGTAGCGCCTCATCCACCGCAAAGCTGTAGTATGCGGCAGCATGCTGATAGCCAAGATCCAATCCGCCGGATTTTGCCCAGGTATCGACCAGCGCTGCCTCAAATTCGCCGGCAGCCTTCGGCTTGTAAACAGCCACCTCGTACTGCGTCCCGCCCATGAGGTCCGGCGGAGCCGTCAGAATCTCATGCGAGACTTCCTCCAGTACGCCCTCCGTGGTCACGAGCTTGTAGCGGGGAATCTCCTCGTTCGGATCCTCCTCTGATTCCACGAATACAAGGCAGACATAGCCGTCTCCGATGCGTGTGGCGCCGTACTGGTTCCGGAAATTCACAGCGTCCAGATACCCGGATGGTACCCATTCAGGCAGGTCTTCGGACTTTGCGGCCTGCGTGGATACAGGACAGAATGCGGACAGACAGGTTGCTGCAAGTACCGCAGCAAGGATGCGTAAACGTTTCATGTAGATTCCCCCCAATACTCAGAATAAAGCAGGATGCTGCTTATCTTTATCATATCATAGATCAGATAAAAAGTCAAGGCAATATGGCGAAAAATCAGCCATATTGCCTTGCAGTATCAATTTCTGTCAGTCAGATGCGGGATACGTTTGAGCACGGCCTCATACAGCGTCACAGATGCCGCTGCTCCGAAGATGCCCTGCACAAGATTCCCGGAGAGGGAAGCGACTGCACTGGCGAAGGAGCCGTAGAGCAAGCCCTCGAATACGGCGTAGCCTGCTATCATGATGAGTTCTGCTGCCACTGCCGCAATGATTCTGGCAGGCAGATCTTTCAGACGCTTTGCAAGCAGTGCCCAGAGTTGAAAAGCTGCCGCCGCCATCAGCGCCTTAATGATGAATGTGGCAGGAACATAGACCGTGTAGCCGGAGATCAGATCCGCCAGCGCTGAGCCAAGTCCTGCCGCCGCTGCGCCGTTAAACGGGCCGAGGACCCAGCCTGCAAGATTGACGACCGTGTCACCAAGATTGATGTATCCTTTGGTGATCGTGGGAATCCGGATGATCAGTGTAGCGACCGCAGTCAATGCCACAAATACGCCTGTGAGGGTCAGCCGTCGAATATGGGAATTCAGTTTCATAACACTACCACCTTTCATTTGTATTGATTATAGCACAAAACTTTCAGAAAGTCAAATCTGCTTTCCTGATAACGTGTTATAAAAGTATGCTATACCCCTTGACAATTGCCCCGAACTGTGCTATAATAAACTATATTCCAAAACGCAGTGAAGGAAAGAAGTACCTGTTTTGCTGCTTACAGAGAAATGCCGGTCGGTGCGAGGCATGAAACATCAGGCAGGGAAATACATTCCGGAGCGGATTCTCTGAAATGACAGTAGGGGAGTACGGGGTGACGCACGTTACAGCGTTTCAAGGTTCGCCGCTTGCGGCTGACGAATTGAGGTGGTACCACGGTGAAAGTCGTCCTCTGCATTTGCAGGGGCTTTTTTTGTACCACAAGGAGTGAGGAACATGGTCTGGATGGCGCATGCCGTTGCCTACATGGAGCGGGCTGCATAGCTTCTGACGGCGGTCATCGCCTGGTGTTTGTGTGAAACGGGGCAGAGTGTCCCTCAAAAGCCTCTTACCATCCATGAAGTACTGCATTGCGGATGGATGCAGTGCTTCCTCTCATTATCAGCAAAGGAGTAATTATCATGACTGTATTTGAAGAACTGCAAAGACGAGGACTGCTGGCGCAGCTCACCGATGAGGAGGAGATCAAGGAGCTCATCAACAACGGCAAGGCAACCTTCTACATTGGCTTTGACCCGACGGCGGATTCACTGCATGTAGGCCATTTCATGGCGCTCTGTCTGATGAAGCGCCTGCAAATGGCAGGCAACAAGCCGATTGCTCTGGTTGGCGGCGGCACCGGTATGATCGGAGACCCGTCCGGCAAGTCTGACATGCGCAAGATGCTCACGCCGGAGACCATCCAGCACAACTGTGAGTGCTTCAAGAAGCAGATGAGCCGTTTTATTGACTTTTCCGAGGGCAAGGCGCTCATGGTCAACAACGGCGACTGGCTGCTGAACCTGAACTATATTGACGTGCTGCGTGAGGTCGGCGCCTGCTTCTCTGTCAACAAGATGCTGACCTTCGAGTGCTATAAGCAGCGCATGGAGCGTGGTCTGACATTCCTTGAATTCAACTACATGATTATGCAGAGCTATGATTTCTACAAGCTGTTCCAGGATTACGGCTGCAATATGCAGTTTGGCGGTGATGACCAGTGGGCAAATATGCTCGGCGGTACAGAGCTCATCCGTAAGAAGCTCGGCAAGGATGCCTATGCCATGACCATCACTCTGCTGCTCAACTCCGAAGGCAAGAAGATGGGTAAGACAGAAAAGGGCGCTGTATGGCTGGATCCTGAGAAGACAAGCCCGTATGACTTCTTCCAGTACTGGAGAAATGTGGCAGATGCGGATGTTGTCAAGTGTCTGAAGATGCTGACCTTCGTGCCGATTGAGAAGATTGAGGAGATGGAGGCACAGCTTGCAGCGACCGGTGACGGCAAGCTCTACAATGAAGCCAAGGAGCTGCTTGCCTACGAGCTGACAACCCTTGTTCACGGTGAGAAGGAGGGCAAAAAGGCACTCGATGCTGCCCGTGCCGTATTTGGCGGCGGCGGAAACTCCGAGAATATGCCGACTACTACGCTTTCCGCTGACCAGCTCACAGACGGTGCCATCAACATCTGTGACCTGCTCGTTGCCTGCAAGCTCGTTCCCACAAAGTCCGAGGGCAGGCGTAATGTCCAGCAGGGCGGCGTTTCCATCAACAGCGAGAAGATCACCGACCCGAATGCGATGATTGCCATTGAGGGTGAGGTTATCGTCAAGAAGGGCAAGAAGGTCTTCCACAAGGTTACAAAGGCATAAGGAGTAAAAGCTTAACAGCAAAGCCGCTCTGGTTCCACGACGTCAAAGGTGTAACCGGAGCGGCATTTCTTATATGCTGACCGGAGAATGCTTGACAATATACATCCTCTATGGTATCATTGAAACATGATACTTCAGGAGATTTATCCCGGAAACCGGCGAGTTTATGCCAGAATGCAGGAGGTGCACATGATCACGGTCAACACGCTTTTCAGGCTTGTCGTCCTCGCCAAGCGGCAGGGGAAAGGGCGCATCGGCAATGGTGCAATCCTCACGGAGCTGCTCGGCACGATCAGCGATCTTGGGGACGATTTCGTTGAGATTCAGCGCCGTCTGGTGATCTCGCCGGACAATGTCAATGCCAACCGCTATGCAGACCGGCTGATGAAACATCAGGTGCATATTCCGGCAGCCGATGCTGTTTTCGGCATTCCGCTGACGCAGTTTCAGGCGCTTGTAAATGCGCCTTCGCCCGATGCTGCGGTGTATCTGTATTATCTGGAGCGGATGCACCGGTTTTGTGTGCATACGCTGGATGAAGCGAAGTTCCCGGCACTCACGGCTGCACTGCTTTGCCATCTGCGGGCAGATCAGACGGTGCATTCGGTCTATTACCACAACCGGTTTCTGCCGAAAGATGCTCTGTCCGGCACGCCTGCCCATCCGAAGCGCATCTGCATCGAAGCGCTGCTTGTGGGTCTGCTGTATCATGCGCTGCGCTGCGGGAATGCGGAGGATGCGCATTTGCTGACATTGCCGCCTGCGCAGAAAATCCCTTCCTTTTGTGTGATATCGCTCGATGATGCGGCACCCTTGTCGCCTGCGCAGCTTGATGCATGGCTGGATCTGACCCAGCCGGTTTCTATGGCGGAGCGATTGCAGCAGAGAGCGCCGGAGCGCAGCGATGCGGCATTCCTGTACCCGTCCGAGGCCTGCATCGGGCAGCAGATCGTTCCAGCTGATTCCGCTTTGGATGCACAGGAGAATTTGTTCCTTTCCGCAGACGGCGCTATGGGCAAAACAACGCTCCTGCGCCGGATAAAGGGACTCTATCTGCCGCTCTACCGCTACAAACAGGAAATCCGGGAGCATCTGCTCCCGGACGGTTCGTGTTATCTTCTGACGCAAATTCTGCTGCATGAATATTACGGCGGGGAATACACCTCGTGGGAGGGCTGTGCTGCATGCGAAACGGAAGCGGTTTCCGCATTTCAGGAGCTGGTCAGGCTGCTGTCACAGCCGGAATTCTGCCTGACGCTGCTGCTCGACGGCACCAACGAAATCGCATCGGAACAGCTTGGCGCTTTTGCAGAGGAGGTCGCTTGGCTCATGCAGCACTGCCCGGCACTCCGGTTTGTCGTCAGCGGCAGAACGGTGCCGGATTATGCCATATTCCGGGAATTCACGCCCGTTCAGCTCCTCGGCATCCCCGAACCTGTCCGAGATGAAGCCCTTGCCGCATTGCCCGCACCGCCGACCGACCAGAACCTGCTGGAGCTTCTTCGCTCGCCCATGTTCCTGAAGCTCTACCTTGACGAAAGGGGAGAGGGCATCCGCACCCGTGGCGAGATTCTCGATGCGTATTTTTGCGGCTGGAAATCGCCTGTTTCCGATGACAGCAAGCTTCTGCTCTTTGCTGTCCGTTATGTGCTCCCGTTTGCAGCCAATACCATGCTGCATCATCACCGGGCGCTGTCCCGTGCCGATCTGCTCGATGCACTGGATTCTGCAAAAACGCTGTATCTTGGAAACGAGCGCATCTATCAGAACTGCATCGCCGTGCAGCATTTTCGTAGAACAGACCTTCTGAATGCCATGCAGAATGCCGACCTTGCGTCACTTCTTATTGACCACACAGGTTTATTGTCGCATGATGCAGACGGACTGCTCCGTTTTACGCACCAGTATTACCGGGATTATTTCGCAGCGAAATACATCCTGAACGTGACCGAAGCACTTGTCAGGGGCTTTGGCGACCGGTTCCCGGAGGAAAAGGGACGGATCTTCGCAGAATATGGTCTTGGGGAGATATGGTTCACTGGTGATGACAGCGGGGAGATTTACCGGCTGATCGGGGAAATCTCCGGCGACTACAGGAACATCCCGGATGAAACCGGACTGGATTATCAGGAAACACTGCTCGATGATCTGCTTGACAACGCACGGGAAATACCGCATTTCCGCATGGTGGAGAACGTGATGACTGTCATGCATCAGAGCCGGAACGGGCTTGTCTGCGGTGTGGATTTCAGCGGTTTGCAGCTTCCGTTCAATATGCCGGAGGGGACGTATTTCAGTCAGAATGGGCTGTATCCCTGTGACTTCCGGAATGCGAAAGTCCTGGGTGTGTTTGCATCCTCGATTCCGGAGGATGGCGATGCGGAACAGACGGTCTACCCGCCGGAGGA
>JAFXOO010000120.1 GCA_017528675.1 Oscillospiraceae bacterium
CCACATGGCACAACACATGAAAAATACACGGAAAATGCGATCAAAAATACAGTTGTGACAATTTTATTGATTTTTCCTTGTGCAAGCTGCAGCACGTTCAGCTTATTCTGCGCAACACAAAGCAACCATGCACTGACACCTGCAAGCAGCGGTATCAGAAGCAGCAGCGGATCGTCGTGAAAGGAGGGCGTTTTGCCAAGATCGATCCCCATAAAGGTCATATCAAAGCCTTTTATCACAGAGATCGCATCCGGAACGCCATCCGGAAAAGGATTCATCCCACTGTGGAGCAGCTCGATGATCTTCAGTTGATACAGATTTCCTGCATCCGCGATCTTAAGCGTATCAGTCAGCCAGGAACGCAAACGTACAACAACGTCATCAGGCAAATTCAGGACAAAACTAAGCGGACGGTAGATTACACCGACCAGCCCCAGCACGATCGGAATCTGCAATAAAAGAGGCAGTGTGTCAAGAAATGGGTTGTAGCGGTATTTTTTGTAAAGAGCGAGTTGCTCATCCGTCAGCTTGTCCTTGTCATCAATGTACTTGATCTTGAGCTGATCCAGCTCCGGCTGAAGCCGGATCATCCGTATAGAATTGATCTGCGTCAGTAAACTGAGCGGAAAAAGGACAAGTTTTGTCACCAGTGTAAATAACAAGATACTAAGGCCATAATCATTAGTCAGCTGATAACAGAAGCGCATTACATGACCAAGCAGTCCGATCAGATAATCTATTATATATGACATGACAGCTTATTTCTCATCATCATCCGCCATCAGATCTTCAGCGGTGACAATGCCTCCATGTTTTTTCCTTTCATCTTTGGCTTCCGGCTGATCTTCAGCATTCTTTTTTTTGAAGCATCTGCGGATCTTGTTCCAGAATATACCAATCGTTGTTCCTATCGCAATCACAACACCCACAACGATCTGGATGACATAGCTGGTCGTTGCAGGGTCAATATAAGCAGCTGTCTGTGTGATGAATAAAACACCCAGAGCCAGCAAACACAGCATTTTTTTCAGATAGATCTGATCTTGTTTTTTCATTATGATTCCTCCTTTTTCTATCGTACTGTCACATTCAAGAGTCAATGTAAGGTTGTTTTCCAGAAACCTGACAACTTGAAAGCATCGTATCCGACAACCTTATAATAATCAATCGGCTTTTATCCAGTTAGAAAAATCACGCGCATCTCCTGTGATGATGTAATGCTCTTTTTTTGGGGAGTCGCTCTCCTGCCAGAAAAAGTCCCTTGCAATGATTTGTTGGCTTTGTTCAATATCCTGGTAAGAATAACCATATTTCTGATGATCAATCTCAGCAAACTCCAGAACGCTCGCCATAAACATACTGCTTGAAAGGCCTGTGAATCTGTCATACTTGAACGGAGCATGATCTGCATTTGCTGGCTTTATCAGAAGTGCAGGCATAGTTGGATTTATGAGATGATAATCGTCGTCACGGATTTCCTTTGTTCTTTGTCCATGATCTCCAAGAATGATAAATGTCGTTTGATCGTATACACCCAATTCTTTTGCACTTCTGACGTAATAAAGGATGATTTCAAAATTTGCGCGAATCGTATTCTGAATTGCATTGCCTTTGTTAAAGCCCGTCATCTCTACTAATGGCTCGTTGGTATTATGTGCACCGTTCAAATGAATGATCGTGAAAACACCATGTTCGCAGTTTGCATGGAATTCAGCCGACTGAAGATATTCATACAGATGTGTGTCACTGTTGGTGTTAACTGCACTTTGGGTGCTGCTTTCCTGCTCCTTGCACGATACAGTAATATACTCCACATTACTGATAGAGGTCAGCTCATTCGGGATCATACGCTTGATGGCATAGGGGCTGGTTCGACTGAAGGAAAGGTGATACAGGATCCTGCGCAGAACGTTCACATCCAGTTCTTTGGTTAGTCCCTCGGGGTCCACGTAATTGTCACAGAATGGTTCTATCAATGAATCGTCACCGAATGAATAGCTTTTATCCATGATCAAGTTGACCTGATAGCCATGTTCTTTCAGAATGGAAAGGGTATTTTCACCATTCCATATCCGCTCGAAGTATGCTTCACGCGAGGATGCGTCATAAGGCTCAGCACCCAGCATGCTGCATACAGATGGAAATGTGTTGGCATACTGAGATGTATTATTCTGATAAAAAGTACAGCCCTCCAGCTCATCCCTGACATCAGGATACATTTCCAGAAAATCATCGCACCAGAACGTATCAAACATATCCACAATGAATACATAAATATTATTCTGATCCTTTGAAAAGGAGGTTGTGGGAACGTAAGAAAAGAAATGTGATTTCGACGTGCTGTGGTCAGCACTGTTCAGTGTTGCTTTGGTATTTGTGGTATATGTGGAGGCAAATCCGATTGTTTTCATGAGGATGATGCATAAAAAAATATATGCGATGATGTTCCTGGAAAAGAAATTGCCTTCCGCATTCTGTGCCGGTGCAACTGTTTGTGCAGGGGCTGGCTCCCGACTTGGTATGAACTTTCTGGCAGACATAATGACACAAAAAGCTATTATGGCAAAATGGATAAAGAAATTGATGGATACTTCAGTATCCGAAAGCTCCGCGATTGTGGTTCCATTATCCCCGACGATCATTTTTCCGTTAAGGAACAGTTCCTGACAATATGATGAAACCATGACACCAAGAAAAACGGATTTGAGTATTTCAAACACTGACCTATGAATCATTAGCGCGATAAATAAAACGAAAAGCACCGCTAAAAAACATAAAAGAGCCGGAATCAACAAGCAGCGAAAAGCATCAGAATAGGAAACGGAGAAATCCTGTGAATTGACAAGCAGAATTTCAAAAGGATTAATGAGTCCCATAACGAATGCAATCGAAAAGCTGACAATCATAGATGTTATAATACTGGCTTTATCAAAGTGCCTGAAAAGGCAAGAAAATGCATTTCTCATTTTAAGGCTCCAATCAAATATTATAAATACTAAAAGCGTCCTTTTAACCTATTGAAAGAAGCACAAAACAGTGTAAAAACCTTATTTTGTGCTTTGGTATATGTGTATAATCAAACTGTTCAAAGAAGCGCTGGCCTATAATGTATAGTATACACCATTTCAAAGAAAAATGCAAGAGGCTAATCATACTTTTAGTTATGCGCTTACTACTCACAAGCTTATAATACATAGCGCATAGCCGACCCAATCTGCATATTTTTATGAAAACAAAAAAGCCGTAAATACGCCTCATGACGTATCTACGGCTCTTTGACTGCGTTTTATAAAGGTTAGAAATACGCAGGTTCTAAGAGTGGAGGCGGGGAGAATTGAACTCCCGTCCGAGACCTCATTCCCACAGCTTTCTACGAGTGTAGTTTATCTATTGAAATTCCCCGCACGACCCGCCGACAAACAGGCTGGAAGTGAAGGTAGTCCAGATACATTCCTGCGGTGTGGACATGCCGCCGGAACGTTCACCACTCATCGATGCCCTGTAAAGGCCGTGGTCCTCGATTACAGGACAGATGCTGACTTAAGCAGCAACCTGCAGGCTACGAGAGCTTACAGTAATCTTGTTGTTAGCGTTTATATTTAAACGTGCCGCAGTTTAAAGAGATGCAGCAGACCTCTACTCGCTTACCATGGTGCAAAAACCCCGTCGAAACCGGTACGCCCCCGTTGGTATTCTTATTATACACACTTTGCCGCTGGTTGTCAAGCATTTTTCCGGTAAAAAAATGGTGACAAACACAGATCAGCGGTTGTGTTCCTTAAGCGCTCTGTCAATCGTCCGCTTTGCATCCCGCTTAGCGGCGTCCTCCCGCTTGTCATAAAGCTTTTTGCCCTTGCACAGCCCAAGCTGCACCTTGACACGGGAATCCTTGAAATACAGCGACAAGGGTACCAGTGTCAGCCCCTCAGTCCTGAGCTTTCCAAAGAGCCTGTGGATCTCCGCCTTGTGCATCAGCAGACGCCGTACACGAAGCGGATCCCGGTTGTAGATATTGCCCTTTTCGTAAGGCGAGATATGCATCTGCTTGATGAACAGCTCACCGTTTTCAATGCTGCACCAGCTATCCTTCAGGTTGACACCGCCCTGCCGGATGGATTTGACCTCCGTGCCGGTCAGTTCAATGCCTGCCTCAAAGCTCTCCAGGATGAAATACTCATGCCGTGCCTGCCGGTTTTCAGCAATCTGTTTTGTGCCCTTCGTGCGCATTGTCCCGCCCCTTTCCTGTGATTTGTGTAAGTTCCCGTAAATCAGACGTCAAACTCGTCGCCCTCAAACGAATCCAGATCCAGGCTGTTGAGCAGGTCACGCAGTGCCGCCAGCTCATCTGCTGTCATTGTCAGCCCCTTGCCCATGCGGCTGTGATCCGGCGACCAGTCACGAAGATCATACTTCGGCTCACGGTCATTCCAGCTCACCATATTCAGCTCCCTTGCCCATCCACGGGCATTCTCCCCGATGGATCCGATCTTTTCTGTGATCTCATATTTCAGCTCTGCCATAGTTTTTGCTTCCTTTCTCAATCTTTCAGATAGGCTCTGATTGCAGGCATCTGCTGCATTGTCAGCGCATAGCCCTGTGCATACAACGCCATCAGCTTGTCCACACGCTTTTCCGTGCGTCCCACACCGAGGGTGTCCTCCGGCGCAATCACATAGACCTCGCCCGCTGTCTCCAGATCCTCCAGCTCTGCAATGCACTCATTATAGCGCAGATGCCGTGTTGCAAGCTGCTCGGCATAGGCCGGATACTTCTTCTGGTAATGCCGTACCGCAAAATGCATGAGTGATTCCTCATTTTTACGGTAGGAGCGTTCTCTCGTCAGCACCACAATGGTCTTGGTGCATCCGTCCTCGATTGCCTTGCGGAACGGAATGGAATCCGCAATACCGCCGTCAGCATATAAATTGCCGTCAATCTCAATCGGGCGGAACAGCAGCGGCAGCGCACAGGTTGCACGCAGCACCTGCCAGGTACGGTCTGTCCGGGAGACATCGAGATACTCTGCCGCACCCGTTTCAAGGTTCGTGACCGCAGCGATGACCTTTCCCTGGTAGCGCTGTAATGCCGCATATTTGTACGGCAGCAGCTCATTCGGGATGGTCTCGAACACATACTTGAGATTGTAATACGAACGGTTCATCGGATTGAGCAGATGCTGCACACCCATGTAGGAACTGTTCTGGACAAAACGCCGCAGCATCTCCCGGTTACGTCCCTTCTGACCGGACACATAGGACAGACCATAGGTGATTCCCGCTGAAGCACCGATCACATAATCTGCCATAATCCCCGCATCGAGCAGCGCATCTGTCACGCCGCAGGAAAAGACTGTGCGGTGTGCACCGCCCTCAAGCACCAATCCAAGCTCCATTCGATTCACCTCACTTATGCATACAGATTTTTCCTGTCATCAGGCCATACACTATTATACACGATTTCAGAAAAGATTGCAAGTATTTTTTTCATTTTTCCCACGATAGCCGGATAAATCTGCGGTTTCTGTCGCTTTATAGGGATGCATCCTGCAAATATTTTGTAAACACTGTGTCCCTGCTCTTGCAAAAAAACGGATTCTGTAGTATAATAAAAAAGAATAGGCAACACCGCACAGAGCTGGTGGTGCAGATGCGCCGCCTAGCCGTCAGGCGGGCTTTGTGCGGTATTGCCAATATGAAGTATTGCCGCAAACAGAAGGATAGCGTAATCCGGGAAAGCGCCGGTCAGATTGCAGGCGCAGTGCTTCGGAGTGAGGAACCCATCATGAGAATCGAACACATTGCCATGTATGTCCATGACCTGGAAGCAGCAAAAGCCTTTTTTGTCAGATATTTCGGCGCCATAGCAAACGGAGGCTATCACAATGAAAGGACGGGCTTCCGCTCCTATTTCCTGTCGTTTGACGAAGGTGCAAGACTGGAGATTATGACCCGGCCGCAGATGACAGACGCCGGCAGAGCAGCCAACCGGGCTGGCTTTGCGCATATTGCCTTCAGTCTGGGCAGCGCTGCACGGGTGGACGAGTTCACCGCCAGGCTGCACGCTGACGGCTATCAGGTCGTCAGCAGCCCCAGAAGCACAGGCGATGGCTATTATGAGAGCTGTATTGTTGACCTTGAAGGGAATCAGATCGAACTGACGGTCTGAAGGCAGAGGAGGAAATCAGATGAAGCAAACCGCATTCGAGCGGATCTACGCCGTTGTCCGGCAGATTCCGCCCGGTAAAGTCGCCACCTACGGCATGGTTGCTGCATGGGCAGGCAATCCGCACTGGGCAAGGGTGGTCGGCTATGCCCTGCACAGCAATCCGGAGCCGGGGGTCATCCCCTGCCACAGGGTTGTCAACCGCTTCGGCGCAGCGGCACCGGCATTTGCCTTCGGCGGCGCCGGCAGACAGCGGGAGCTCCTTGAAGCGGAAGGCGTGGCATTTGATGCCGATGGCCGTGTGCAGATGGAGCGCTTTCTCTGGAACGGACTGACGGAGGCGGATGCATGACACCGGAGGAACTGCTCAAGCAATACTACGGCTATGACAGCTTCCGCAAAGGGCAGCGGGAACTCATCGGCCATATCTTAGCCGGTGAGGATGTCCTCGGCATCATGCCGACCGGCGCCGGGAAATCTGTCTGCTACCAGATTCCGGCGCTGCTCCTGCCGGGGCTTACCATTGTCATTTCGCCGCTGATTTCACTCATGCAGGATCAGGTCACGGCACTGCGCACAAACGGAGTGCCTGCGGCATTTCTCAACAGCTCTCTCGATGAGGATACTTACCGCCGGACGTTACAGCAGGTATTCCGGGGAGAAATCCGTATTCTGTATGCCGCACCGGAACGCCTCGAAACCCAGAGCTTCCAGACCATCGCACAGGAGATTCCTGTCTCGATGGTGACAGTGGACGAGGCGCACTGCGTCTCTCAGTGGGGGCAGGATTTCCGGTCGAGTTATCTGCGCATCCTCGGATTTTTACAGCAGCTACCACGCCGTCCGATTATCAGCGCCTTCACTGCCACCGCCACCAGGGAGGTTGCAGATGACATCATCCGCATCCTCGGCCTGCAATCGCCGTTCTCTCTGACGACCGGATTTGACCGGACAAACCTGTTTTTCGGCGTACAGCAGCCCCGTGACAAATTCCGTGCGCTGACCGAGATCATACGGGCGCACGAGGGGCAGAGCGGCATCGTCTACTGTCTGACACGCAAGCTGGTCGAGCAGATCACGGATGATCTCCGGGAGCAGGGCATTTCTGCCACCCGCTACCATGCGGGATTGACCGATGAGGAACGGCGGCAGAACCAGGAGGACTTCATCTACGACCGCACTTCCGTCATGGTGGCGACCAACGCCTTCGGCATGGGCATTGACAAATCGGATGTGCGATTTGTCGTACATTATAACATGCCGAAGAACATCGAGAGCTATTACCAGGAGGCAGGCCGTGCCGGACGGGACGGCAGCCCTGCGGAGTGCATTCTGCTCTACGGCGGCAGGGATGTGCGCACAAACCAGTTCATGATCGAGAACAGCACTGGCAATGACCTGCTCGATGATGAAACACGCCTGCGCATCCAGCAGCAGGATCTTGAACGCCTGAAGCATATGACCTTCTACTGTACCCGCCACGAATGCCTGCGGTATTATCTGCTGCGGTATTTCGGTGAGGATGCCCCCGGCTACTGCGGCAATTGCAGTACATGCCGGACAAATTACGAGAAGCGTGATATTTCCGTGGAGGCGCTGAAAATCGTCTCCTGTGTCTACCGGCTGCAACAGATCGGGCTGCAATTCGGCGTGAATGCACTTGCCGACATCCTTGTCGGCAGCAAGGCGGAGAAATATCAGAAATTCCACCTCGAAGGCAGGCTTTCCACCTATGGCATCCTTTCGGAGCTGACCCAGAAGCAATGCGCTGAGATGATCCGCTTTCTGATTAACCAGATGTGGCTCTCCAAGGGCGGAGAATACCACGCCGTTCTGCTCAACCGCCGGTCGGCGGAGCTTCTGACGGAGCGACCGGTTATCACGATGAATGTCGTCAAGGAGGAACAGCCGGTGCCCGCCGGACGCCGCAGCGTGCCGGAGGGCCTCGATGAGACGCTCTATGCACTTCTGCGGGAGACCCGGAAAAAAATCGCCGCCAGAGAGGGCGTCCCGGCGTATATCGTCTTTACCGACACGACATTGCAGGACATGTGCCGCAAGCAGCCTGTGCAGGATATGGCGTTTCTCTCAGTGCAGGGCGTCGGGCAGGTCAAGCTTGAAAAATACGGCACACCCTTCATGAAAACCATCCGGCAGTATCAGGCAGAAAAAGCCTGACCGGCCCGGAGTATCGCAAGCTGTTCACAAAATCCATATCAAAGAGGTGACCGCTATGAAAACAATCGCTTATCAGCAGACAAACTGGACCGCACTCGAACCGCTGGCACGGGATTATTACGCCGAACTCGGCAATAAGAACGATGCCTTCCACAACCATCTTGTCTTTGGGAATACCGCCTACCGCATCACGGCAGACGGCGTGCTCTGCGGGTTCTTCTCACTCGGCATTTCCTGGGACAATGGCATTATGCTTTGCAGCTTTTACCTTGTACCGTCCGAACGGGTGTACTGCGTGGAAATCTTCCGCCAGATCGTCAAGGAACTGCATGTTCAGGCTGCCATCCCGGCGAGTAACGATGACCTGTTCCTGAGCCTTGCCTTTGAGCGGATGCACAAGGTCGGCACCAATTTTGAGATGCAGGCGTATCACTTCACCTACGGTGAGCCGGATCGTCCCGCCGAGTTCGGTGCAGACTGTATCCAGCCCGTTCCGGAGGAGGAATACCCCGAGGTGGACAAGCTCACCAAGGGACAATGGGCAGGCAGCTACGGCGACCCGCATTATCATTTCTATAAGCTTGTTTCCGATGGCGAAACCCTTGGCTACGGCGGTATCGGCAGGCTCCGCTATAACGAGCAGACGGCAGATATCGGCGTATTCACGCTGCCGCCGCACCGGCTTCACAGCGTGGGCAGGAGTCTTGTCATCCACCTGAGCCGCATCGCACTCGATCAGGGACTCACGCCTGTCACCGGCTGCTGGTACGGTAACAAGGAGAGCATCCCGACACTGAAAAGCGCTGGCTACCGGCCGGAAAACCGACTGTTCTATATCAGATTTATGAAGTAATAAGGAGAAACCATGGACATTATCCAGACACTAACCGATGAATTCCAGATCCGCCGTGAGCAGGTGGAAAACGTGGTCGCTCTGCTCGATGACGGCAAGACCGTGCCCTTTATCGCCCGCTACCGCAAGGAGATGCACGGCGCACTCGATGACCAGACCATCCGCCGGCTTGCACTGCGTCTGCAAGCGCTGCGCAACCTGGAGGAGCGCAAGGAGGAAGTGCGCACGGCCATCGAAAACAAGAACGCCATGACCGAGGAGATCGCAAAGGCGCTTGCCGCTGCAAAGACGCTTGTGGAGGTCGAAGATATCTACCGCCCCTACAAGGAAAAGCGGAGCACAAGAGGCTCCAAGGCAAGGGAGCGTGGCCTGACACCGCTGGCAGAACTGATCCTGGCGCAGGATCCGGCCACCGATCCGGAGGAAGCTGCACAGCCCTATATCTCCGAGGAGAAGGAAGTGCCGGATACCGCCGCAGCGTTGCAGGGTGCTATGGACATCATCGCTGAGCAGATTGCGGACGATGCAAAGATCCGCACGAAAATGCGTGATCTCTACCAGCGCTTCGGCACGCTCGTCTGCACGGCAACCGACCCGGAGGCGGAGAGTGTCTACCGGAATTACTACGAATTCGAGAGCCTTGTCCCCCGTGTACAGGGTCATCAGGTGCTTGCCATCCACCGTGGCGAAAAGGAGGAATACCTCAAGGTCACGATCAATGTCGCAGAGGGACTTGCTGAGCAGACCTGCACCAGACCCTATGTGAAGAACGATTCGGCGTGCGGGGAACTTGTACGGCAGGCTGCCTGTGATGCGGCAAAGCGGCTCATCATTCCGTCAATCATCCGTGAGGTGCGCAGCGCCCAGTATGATGCTGCCTGCACAAGCGCCATCCGGGTATTTGCATCCAATCTGGAGCAGCTTCTGATGCAGCCGCCGCTCCGGAACACCGTGACGCTCGGTCTGGATCCGGCTTACCGCACAGGCTGCAAGCTTGCAGTCGTGGACGGCACCGGCAAGGTGCTGGATACCGGCGTGATCTATCCCACGCCGCCGCACAAGAAGATCGAGGAAGCAGGCCGCAAGGTCACGCAGCTTGTGAGCCGCTACGGCATCACAGCAGTCTCCATCGGCAACGGTACTGCCTCCCGTGAGTCGGAGAGCTTCATTGCCGACCTGCTCCCGTCGCTGCCGCATAAAGTGAGCTATATGGTCGTTTCCGAGGCAGGCGCTTCTGTCTATTCGGCATCGGAACTTGCGGCTGCGGAATTTCCGGAATATGACGTTGCCCTGCGCAGCGCAGTCTCGATTGCAAGACGCTTGCAGGATCCGCTGGCAGAGCTTGTGAAAATCGACCCGAAAGCCATTGGCGTCGGCCAGTATCAGCATGATATGCCGAAAAACGAACTTCAGACGGCACTTGACGGTGTGGTCGAGGAGTGCGTGAATGCAGTCGGCGTCGATGTAAACACCGCCTCTGCGCCGCTCCTTTCCCACATTGCCGGCATCAGCGCCGCCGTTGCCAAGAATATCGTGACGTATCGTGAGGAAAACGGCCCGTTCGATAACCGCAAGCAACTCCTGAAGGTGCCGAAGCTCGGCCCGAAGGCGTTCGAGCAGTGTGCCGGCTTCCTGCGGATTCCCGGCGGCAGCCAGCCGCTCGATAATACCGCCGTGCATCCGGAGAGCTATGATGCGGCAAAATCCCTGCTGGCACGGTTCGGCTATTCGATGGAAGATGCCGCTGCCGGAAAGCTCAGCGGCCTTGCGGACAGCATCAAAAAGGCCGGGAAAAACAACCTCGCACAGGAGCTTGGCATCGGTACCTATACGCTCGATGATATGGCGGCAGAGCTGCAAAAGCCCGGCCGTGACCCAAGAGATCTGCTCCCGCCGCCGCTGCTTCGCTCCGGCAGTGTCATGGAGCTTTCCGACCTCAAGCCAGGCATGGAGCTGATGGGAACGGTGCGGAATATTGTGGATTTCGGGTGCTTTGTGGACATCGGCGTCCACGAGGACGGGCTCGTCCACATTTCACAGATCTGCGATCACTATATCAAGCATCCGCTTGAAGCCGTCAAGGTCGGGGATGTGGTCAAGGTATGGGTACTCGATGTCGATGTCAAGCGTGGCCGCATCTCGCTGACGATGCTCGGAGAGAAGCCTAAAAAGCAACAGAGAAACAGAAAATAAAAGCGAAAAGAAAGCGATGGAGGAAAAGGATTTATGAATACAACAGAAAAACAGCCCTACAGCGGCAGGAAGGTCTTTGCCCTGTCACTGCTGATCTTTATGCTCACACTTGTGCTGAGCTGTGTGCTCGTTGTCAGTGTGACAGCGCACCGGCATGTCTTTTATGACACAATCGCAGAGGCCGCCGCATCCGTGCCGCTGCAATCCGTGCAGTGGAAAACAGACGGCCAGACCGTGACACTGCCGCAGTACATCAACAGTCACTATATCAGGAACGAGCGCTTTTCCGATACGCAGATCGGCAACATCCTGCGGGACGGCGATTTCAATATGCGGGTCGGGGAAAAGGCAGGGATGGCGGCACAGTATCTTGCAC
>JAFXOO010000121.1 GCA_017528675.1 Oscillospiraceae bacterium
ATCGGGGCTGCCGCCCCGAACCCTGCAACAGTACTTTTTTGACAGACTGAAGCGCCCCCTGCCGGGGGCGCCTGCGTTACTTGTTGTTCAGCATCTGATTCATCTTGCTGACCCGGATCCGGATGGGGATATAGATGAGCAGCCAGATCACTGCAAATACGGCGGCAAAGATCAGCGTAAAAGCGGGAATCCGCTTCAGCGGGATCCAGCCGTTCAGAAGATAAAAGCCGAGATAGTCAATATACAATACCGACATCTGAATCAATCCGGCAAAGGCCTTCGGCAGATGCTCGATCTGATGGATGACCGAGATTCCGGCTGCGATGAAGGCCATGACCGTCGTGGAAATGATTCCCAGCACAACCTCCTCAACGGAAAGCACACTCACTACACCTGCCGCCTTCAGCACTGCCCATACAATTGCTGTAATCACGGGGCCTCCCCAGGCAAACATGGCACCTCTCACAACAAAGTTCTTAACATGGTTTTTCATAGTCCATACCTCCTTTTCAGGTCTGCAAAGCATCTTCTTGAAATACATTCCACATAACCGCTTTTGAATACGGCGTCCACAGCGCCGGAGAGCTGTACCCTGAACCGGGCAATCTGTTTCCAGTTGGCAATGGCGGATTTACTGATCCGTTCAAAGCCCGCCGGCAGTGTGCTCTCCAGCTCACACAGCCGCTTCCTGACCAGATATTTCTCCCCTTTTGCATCAACGGCATAGGTTCTCTCGTTTTCGGTCAGAAAGCATTCAATGCCGCTGATCTCCAGCATGATAATCTCATCATCCCGATAACCGGGCATCTGGTCGGCTGCACTGTCCTGGAGCACCAGCCGTTCAATTTCATCAATCAGGGGTGTCCGCTCATGTACATTTGCAATCACCTCCTCACGGCAGCTTCTGTCGATATACAGTCTGAAGATCACGTTCTCTCACCTCCTATGATCCTATTATACACCAGTCTGTCGGTTTTGTCATAAAAAATCGGGATTCGGTAGAAATTCGACGGTGAACGGTCAGAAAGTCCCGGCGATCCATGACGGGAATGTGACGATTCGTTAAAAATTCCTGCTGTGCTCTTGCAAAATCCGGAAAATATGGTATAATGATATATGTGAAAGTATATTTGCATCGGATTTCTGCCGTACAGAGGGCAGAAAAGGAGGATATTATGGGAAAATACACCGGCTGTCAATGTATCATCTGCCAGAACACCTTCAGCGATGATGATGACATTGTTGTGTGCCCGGACTGCGGCACACCCTATCACCGTTCCTGCTATCAGTCCGAAGGCCACTGCATCAACTCGTCACTCCATGCTGTTGGTGGAAGCTGGCAGGCGCAGCAGAACGAAGTGCGCATGAAGCTTGGCGGCAAAACCTGCCCGAACTGTGGCTTTATCAATACATCGGATGCCGTATCCTGTGCATCCTGCGGCACTTCGCTCAACGAGGACGCGTATCAGCCCGGCCCGAACGCTGTCCGCATTCCGCTGCCCGGCGGGCGGAATGTCTATTTTGATGCGGCAGACCCCTGCTGCGGCGCAAGTCCCGATGAGCAGATCGAGGAGGAACGCCTGGGAGATGTGGCAAGCTATGTGGGGCGCAACACTTTGTACTATATCCCGCTGTTCCGCCGTTTCCGGGATACCGGCCGCAAGATCTCGCTCAATCTGACCTGTATCCTGTTCCCGTATCTCTACTTTGCCTATCGGAAAATGTGGCCGATGGCAATCATCAGCGCCCTCATCAATATCGCATGCGGACTGCCGTATTCCATGCTCAATATGCTGGCGACGCTTACCTCCAAGGAATATACCGATATGCTCGTACAGCTCTATGGCGACACAGAGGCAATTCACATGTTTGACGGACTGACGGCGTTTTTGCAGACGCAGGAAAATCTGTTGCAGACGCTTGGCGTACCGTTGTTCCTGTTCAGTCTTGGCATCCGGCTGGTATTCTGCCTGACAGCTAACTATATGTACTACCGCCATGTCATGGGCGGCGTCGGCAAGATCCGCAAGGCTGCCCCTACCCAGAGCGTCCGCTCGGCGCTGTTGCAGTCAGAAGGCGGCGCAAGCATTCTCAACGTCATCGGCTGTGCGGTGCTGTATTATTTCCTGAACGTCGGAATCTATGTCGTTCTGGCGCTGGTTTTCATGCACTGACGCCATGCCTCTGCGGCGGCTGAATTCCGGCTGCCGGCATCAGCCGGAAGCGGGAAACATCCTATGATGTATCAAAAAGGCAGATGCCCTTCCGGGTATCTGCCTTCATTCATCCAAAAACACGGGCACCCTTCTGGCAAGGGTGCCCGTCTGCTTGTTCTTACCGTGGCTCACAGATGAGCTTGATCGCCGTGCGGTCTTCACCGTCGATCTGGATACTGGTGAATGCAGGAATACAGATCAGATCAATTCCAATGGGAGCCAGATACCCTCTGGCAATTGCCACGGACTTGATTGCCTGATTGGCCGCTCCGGCACCGACTGCCTGGATCTCGACACTCTTGTTTTCACGGATCACACCTGCGATCGCACCTGCAACTGAGTTAGGGACTGAACGGGAAGATACCTTCAAGACTTCCATAAAGAACCTCCTTTAGTGAATCAGATTGTGGATTGTTTACGAAAAGTGCAGACTCAGAATCCAGTTACATTATACTACATTCCATTATGAATTGCAATAGGCATTAGAAAAGTTTGTGAATTATCTCATAATCAGGGGGGTGATTTTCGTACATTTACCACATTTTTTGTCGTATTCGATCACTACGCCATTCAGAAAACAGGGGGTTTCGGCTTCCGGTGCACGCACAGGAACGTGCAGATGCAGCCGGTCAAGCGCTGCCTGCTTCTCCAGACCAAGGATGGATTCTTCGGCGCCGGTCATGCCGGCATCCGTGATATAGCCCGTATGACCGTCCAGAATGCGGGCATCTGCCGTCTGGACATGGGTGTGTGTTCCGATCACAGCCGTCACCCGCCCCGCAAGATAATAGCCCATTGCCTGCTTTTCCGAGGTCGCTTCAGCGTGGAAATCCACAAAAACCACCGGCGTGTCAATTTCCTGTAGCAGCCGGTCGGCTGTATCGAAGGGATTGTCAAGCGGTTCCATGAACAGCACCCCCTGCAAATTAAGGATGGCTGCCTGGCTGGCGCCAAGGTCCAGCACCGTGTATCCACGGCCGGGGCAGGCATCGGAATAGTTCGCAGGACGGACAATACACGAATGCTCAAAAAGCGAAAGCTCATTGCGGCGCTGGAATGCGTGATTTCCGGTGGTGATGACATCGGCGCCGGCATGGAACAGCATTTCTGCCGATGCCTGGGTGATGCCGTTACCGCTGGCGGAATTTTCGCCGTTGACGACAGTGATATCAATACCGTGCTCCCGTCTGAGGGCGGGAAGCTTCTGTTGCAGGAAGCGGCAGCCGTGCTCACCGACAACGTCACCGATAAATAGCAGTCTCATCTGGAGGCCTCCATCTCATGTACTGATTGCACAATGAACTACCGCACAGATGCACGGTAGTTCATTGCCTTTACTCATCCTCACCGGGTGTCATGCGCAGTATTTCCTCAAGCGTCGGCTGGTATCTCGGCTCAGCGGATGCCGGCGGTTCCTCCTCCGGGATCTCTGCATCAGCGCCGTGCTTCGGCTTGTAGGCAGGCTTCGGCGGTTCCGGCGGAAGCTCCGGCTCAGGTGCCGGCTCTGCTTCCGCAGCAGGCTGCGGCTGGAGTTCTACCTCCTTCACGCCGGGCGGCAGCTCCTCCGTGGGCTGGGTCATCCGCACCGCTGTCTCCGGCTCGGTAACCGGAACCTTGATCGTATGGCGGGGATCGCTCGCCGTGAGCTTCCTGCCAGGTCTGGTATGCACACGCTCCGGCATGGAGACATCGCTCTTACGGCGTTTCTTCTTCGGGGTATCCTCGTCGTCCTCCTCAGCCTCTGCCTCTGCACTGCGCAGCAGTGAACGGATGCCAAGCAGCGGGAGCTGAAGCATCAGACCAAGCACACAGCACAGGATGAACAGCACCGGAACCACGCCCAGTCCCACCCAGTAGCGCAGATCCGGATCCGGGAACCGCTCATTGACGGCTGCCATGGAAATGTCGATCAGCGGATCTCCCAGCAGCAGCGCCGCCAGCGCACCGCCTGCCGCTCCGGCAAAGAAGCGGTGTACGCTGCTCTTGCCGTTCTTTTTGCTGTGGAACAGGCCAAGCATACAGAGGGCAATTCCGAATGCCGGGAACGCCGCCAGGCTGTCAAGCCACGGACAGAACAGCTTCTGCTCCGGCAGACTTGTCCAGGTAACAATGGCGGTCTCTGCTGCAATCAGCAGCAGCATCACCAGCAGGAACACGGGAATATGACGTTTTTTCAGGTAGCGCTTGAGATAGGCACCGGCTACATAGGCTGCCACAGGGAACAGCCCCAGACACCACTCCGGCAGCAGATAAATCCCCTCGATATAGAGAATCGGCTGCAAGGTGCCGAAAGCTGCGGCAAGGCAGAGAAACAGGAGTCTTGCATTCCGGTTCGGAAGCCCCTGGATGGCGGCATTCAGGAAGGGTGCCGCAAGGAGGATGCCGAAGTACATCCCGGCAAAGGAACTGGTATCCGTGGTTTTGAAGCGCAGGAACGCTTGCAGAATCTCCGGGTAGGTCATCTCCTCCTGCAACAGTGTCAGACGCATGGCAATTGCCACGGCACTGCAAATCACATAGACATAGAGCAGGCGGATGAAGATCTTGAAATAGCCCATTGAATATTTCTTGGAACTCAGGATATAGCCTGTTCCCGCTGACAATACAGCAGCACCGGACAGACAGAACATCCGCCATGCGATAGGAGCGGCTGTCGCCCAGGATGTCACCGGTTCGTTGAAATAGCCGATCGCATCAATGTATTGCAGGCAAAGCAGCATCATCACGCCTATACAGCAGAGGATGTCGATGCCTAAATTTCGAGCCTTATCTGCGGCCATAGGTATCATCTCCGTTTCATTGTACATGCAGCAACGGGGGCTGCGGAATATGGTATCTTGTATCTATTATACCACAAATTTTATGACTCTGCAATCATTTCGGCAAAATATTTTGGTTTCTGACAAAAAATTGCCCCTTCCCTATGGAGGGTGGCTAATCTCTGCACGGTTCAGAGCGGTGACGGGCTTTTACGCTTGCTGCGCCGGCTTCGTACAGAATCACAAGCAGCAGCCCGCACAGCATTCCGGCTGACACATCGCTGAGATAGTGCGCACCGAGCACCATTCTGGAAAAGGCAATCGGCGGGATCAGCAGCAGCGCCGCAAGCTTCAGGAAGCGCTCTTTTGTTTGCAGTCCGGGGAAAACCAGTGCAAAGGCCGGAAAAATCGCCAGATTCAGCACGGCATCCATAGCATGGCCGCTGAAAAAGGAACGCAGCGCATCGCTTTTCAGAGCATAGCGGGCTGATAGCTGTGCTGCATCCCGCAAAGGCGTATACCACGGACGGAAGGTCAGCTCCTCCAGGCCGAGCAGGGTGATACGGTAGCGGGGGCGGTTCGTGACCGAGGTAAAGAGCACCTGGCCGAAAAAGGACAGCGTCAGAATGCCAAGCAGCAGAATCAGGCAGTATACTGTAGCTTTGTCCGCTCGGTCTCCGTTCAGGAGCATGCCGAGTGCGACCAGCGGGCAGAACACGATCACGCCGATGAGGAAGCAGCGCAGGAACGTGAATTCCACCTCCGGGAACAGCAGCCCCAGGACAGAGTCGCTCACAAGCCCCATTCCGCCGAGAACGGCTGTGGAAATTCCGATATAGCTACAGATCGCAAGGCTCAGGATCCGCTTTGTGCGGGTCGCTGCCAGATGCATGAGCTGGCGGCAGAGCGCTCCGGTCAGGAATTCAAACGGGCCGAAGAACAGATAATATCCCAGCACCGTGAACACCAGGGCTGCCGGCTGGTTCGGGTGGTAGACTGCCTGCTCCGCCGGCAGATCAAAGAACGTACCGAAGGCGAACAGGATGACTGCTGCGGATGCGATTACACTGCGGACTGCGTGGTTTGCATTCTCTTTGGACATGGGTATCATCTCCGGGTTTCAGGATGTCAATGCTAACAACTTAGCAGAATAAAACCTGCGGGTGCAGGGCGGTCACCGCCCTGCCGAGGGTGGTTTAGGAGGGGCGAGCAGCCCCTCCTGAGTCGGCGCAAGCCGACAAAAAGCTTAAGTTGTTGGCATTGTTCAGGATGTGGGCTCTCCCGGTTCGGGAGAGACTGTCTGGCCTGCGCTTTGCCTAATGCTTTCCGGCAGACAAAAAGCCCTCGCCTGCAAAAGGCGAGGGCTCTCTGATCAGATCGTTATCTTACGGAGAATACCTGGTTTACAAGAGTATAACCGGATACAGAACCGTTGGATGCAATGACCTTATAGTAGTAGGTACCTGTGCCCAGGGTATCGAAGCGTACCGAATTATCCAGACCGCTCAGGTTGTAGCTCGTGGTGCCCGGCTTTGCAGTGCCGCCGGTCAGCATGGTACCGCTTGCGTTATAAACGCCAACGGTCACGGAGGTGATGTTGGAGCCGGAGGAATTTACGGTGCCTCTGACTGCCACGCCGCTGCCACGATTCACAGTGCTCGGAATGGATGTGCTGCCGGAAACACTCAGCGCACTGGATGTCGAGCCGCCGGAACCGGAAACATTGAAGGTCTTGTTGACAAGTGCTACATTCGTGTTGCCGCCGTTGGAAGCGATAACTGCATAGACATATCTGCCGGCGCCCAGGGTATTGAACGATACATAGGCATCAAGGCGGGACAGATCAAAGGATCTTGCGTTCGGTGCAACCGTTCTGCCGGTCACGAACTTGCCGTTGGAATCATACACACCGACTGTCAGTGCAGTAATGTTGGAGTTTGCGGAAGTCACTGTACCACGGACTGCCACCGGGCTGCCCTGTGCAGGGTATCCGGAACATTGGAGGCACCGGAGATCGACAGAGCGTCTGCGGAATTGGTCTGGCTGCCGCTGCCGCCGCCGACGGTAAAGTTCTTGCTGACCAGTGCAAGATTGCTGTTGGATGCATTGGTTGCAATGACAGCATACTTGTAGCTGCCGGCCGGGAGCGTATTGAATGCGATGTAGGCATCAATATTGACAAGATTGTAGCTCTTGGCATTCGGTGCAACCGTTCTGCCGGTTACGAACTTGCCGTTGGCATCGTAAACACCAGCCGTCAGGGAGGTGATGTTGGAAGATGCAGATGTCACAACACCACGGATGGCAAGAGCGCTGCCCCTTGCGATGTTGTCCGGTACAACCGTGCCGCCGGTGATGGTCAGACCGTCAGCCGTTGTGGACTGGCCGCCGCCGTTGCCGACCGTGAACTTCTTGCTGACAAGTGCATAATTGCTGTTGCCCGCATTGGAAGCGATAACGGCGTAGGTATAGGTTCCCTCGCCCAGTCTGTTGAATGCGACATAGGCATCGAGGTTGGCGAGATTATAGGTTCTTGTGCCCGGATTGATGGTTCTGCCGGTCACAAACTTACCGTTGGAATCGTAAACGCCGACTGTCAGGGATGTCATGTTGGAATTTGCAGAGGTCACGGTACCGGTCACATTCAGCGGTCTGCCCTGTACCATCGTATCCGGAACGATTGTGCCGCCGGAAATGGTCAGTGCATCCGAGCCGTTGGACGGATTGCCAGGTGTGGTCTGTCCGTTGCCGACCGTGAACTTCTTGCTGACAAGTGCATAATTGCTGTTGCCGGCATTGGATGCGATAACGGCATAGGTGTAGGTGCCTGCTGCGAGCTTGTTGAAGGCAACATAGGCATCGAGATTCCTCAGATTGTAGGTTCTTGCACCCGGATTGATGGTTCTTCCGGTCACAAACTTGCCGTTGGAATCGTAAACACCAACTGTCAGGGATGTCATGTTGGAATTTGCAGAGGTCACGGTACCGGTCACATTCAGGATTGCGCCAAGTGCCAGATTATCCGGAACACTGGTGCCGCCGGAGATGGTCAGCGCATCGTTGGTATTGGACGAGCCGCCGTTGCCGACATTGAATACCTGATCGTCAAGTGTGCGGGTTGTGCCATCTGCCAGATATGCTACAACCACATAGCTGTAGGCGCCTGCAACCAGCTTGTCGAAGGCAACGCTTGCGTCGGAATTGCGCAGGTCATAGCTCTGGCCGCTGACATTTCTCTTGCCGCCGGTCACGAGCTGGCCGTTGTTGTTGTAGATGGATACCTCTACTGCGGAAAGTGCCGCACCGG
>JAFXOO010000122.1 GCA_017528675.1 Oscillospiraceae bacterium
GTGCAGAGTACATGACGCTGTTTGACGGGCAGACCGGTGCAGCGCTCGACACGATCAATTTCCCGGTACCCCGCGGCAATGTCAGTGCATGGGGTGACAACTACGGCAACCGTGTGGACCGTTTCAACAGCGGTATTGCGTATCTTGACGGTGTGCATCCCTCGGCGGTCTATAACCGTGGTTACTACTCCCGTATGACGATCTCCGCAGTCGATGTCGTGAACGGCAAGCTGAAGGTGCGCTGGATCTTCGATTCCGACAAGGACAAGAATCCCAATTGCTTTTCACAGGGCAACCACAATCTCATGGCAGCCGATGTGGACAACGACGGCAAGCAGGAGATCAGCATGGGAGACTGCGTGATCGACGACAACGGAAGACCCCTGTGGGCATCCGGCAAGGGGCACGGCGATGCACAGCACCTCGGTGACTTCCTGCCTGATCGCCCCGGTCTGGAGCTGTGGGAATGCCACGAAAGTGGAAATTTCGGTGTAACACTGTTTGATGCGGCAAACGGTCAAGTGATCTTCCACAAGGATGGCGACAAGGACACCGGACGCTGCTGTGCGGATAACATCTGGGTCGGCAACAAGGGCGCAGAATTCTGGGGTTCCCGTCCTGCCAATACCGTGATGAATGGACGGGGCGATGCCATCGGCAATAAACAGCCGGCACAAAACTTTCTGATCTACTGGGACGGCGATCTGGAGCGTGAGCTGCTCGATGGTACGTGGATCACGAAAATGACAGGGAACAACAAAATTGACACGATCTTCACCGCAGACGGCTGTGCATCCAACAACAGCACCAAGTCTGTCCCGTGCCTGACTACTGACCTGTTCGGTGACTGGCGTGAGGAACTCATCATGCGCACGACGGATAACAAGAAGCTGCGCATCTGGTGTACGACTTCTCCTACCAAAGTTCGCCTGACAACGCTAATGCACGATGTGCAGTACCGCGCGCAGAACTGCTGTGAGCAAAGTGCTTACAACCAGCCGCCGCATCCGAGCTATTATCTCGGCTCTGATGCACCGCTTCCTATGCGTCCAAATGTCAAGGTGCTTGGTGCAGAACAGCATCAGCAGCCGGTCGAGCCGGCGACGACAGAACCTCCGACAACGGAGCCGACTGCACCGACGTTTGCGGAGCCGGAAACCCCGGAGGACTTCATCTATGGCGATGTGAATTTTGACGGAGTGGTCGATGTGTTTGACCTTGCACTCGTAAAGCGTCAGCTTACAGGCAGTATCTTCGGCAGAAATGCCCTGCGCCGCGGCGATGTCGATGCCGACGGCAAGGTCGCAGTCGTGGATGCAGTCGCACTCCAGAAATATCTTCTCACGGGTGACTATATGCCTGCCTATGCACAGAAAACCGGATTCAGCTACGCCATCGACCAGAAGATCAACAAGGGCGTACACGAGGATAAAAACGAAGGATTTCTGGAGAAGGCTTACGTCAATCTCGATAACGAAGCCGGAAGCTCTCTCGAATGGACGGTATTTGCACAGGAGGACGGCAATTACCTCTGCACCTTCGGAACTGCAAACGGCAGTCAGAATAACCGTCAGATGAAAATTGAAGTCAATGGCGGCGCGGACTACTGGATGCAGGATTTCCTGACAACAAATGCGTGGACAACATGGCAGGAGCGCGGCATCGTGCTGCCTCTCCATAAGGGAAAGAATACCATCCGTCTGACCTCCATGACCGCAGAGGGCGGCCCGAATCTTGACTACCTCAAAACCGAATGGACAGACGAACCGACTGCGGAGATCTACACAGAGGCTGCTCAACAGGAACCGCAGCCCATCCAGAAGGTCGATGCCAGAACGATCTACATTGCCGGTGATTCCACCGTGCAGACTTACAGAGCGGATAAAGCCCCGCAGCAGGGCTGGGGTGCATTCCTTGGCGAAAATATGCCGGAGGGCGTAACCGTTTCTAATCATGCCATTGCCGGCAGAAGCTCCAAGAGCTTTTACGACAATGGTCGATTGGATACCATTCTTGGCGGCATCAAGAAGGATGACTATCTGCTCGTACAGTTCGGCATCAACGATGCGGCATCCAACAAGCCCGAGCGCTACGCGCCGACCTGCGGACAGATCCCCGGCACACCGGGCAGCTTTGAGGATTACATGGCAAAGTACATCGAAGGCGCCAAGGCAAAGGGTGCAACACCGATCATGGTGACGACCGTCATCGGACTCAAATCTTACAAGGACGGAAAGTTCCAGACGAGCTACGGCAATTACTGCGACAGCATGAAGAAGCTTGCTGCCCACTACCAGATCCCGATCATTGATCTGAATACGCTGATGGTGAACCATTACAACAGCATCGGCTACGATGCAGCGTACAAGTATCACATGGTCTCCACCGGCAACGGCTCGACCGATATGACGCATTTTACTGAGGCCGGCGCAAAGGCAGTTGCCAAGCTCGTAGCGGATGAAATGACAAAACAGGGTTTAGTATGACTTGTGCATGATGTAGTTGCTGTGATATGATGATTCCTTTCTATCTATCGCAAAAGCACCGCCTTGGGGTAAAGGCGGTGCTTTTGTATTGCGATGATGCGCATCACTAAAAATCTATGACTTATGTGATACGCTTTCCCATCCATTACTTTTAGCGGTATAAGGTCACTTCAGGTAACTACCCATTTTGGGATCTTATCTTCCTTAGTCTCCGTATTGAACGGCTCAAAGAGCGAGTAAACAGTCACGCCGAGCTTGTCCAGTTCCTCAGAAACATTCAGATGATCACGCAGATCACGGCTAAAGCGGTCATACTTTTTTTACAACGATGCGACTGATAAGACCTTGATCGCAGTCACTCCGCCGTTGTTTGTTACTTTCTTTTTCATGTTTATCGACCTCCGATTTGATGCGATCGACAGCCGATCTTGCTATGTCTATATCATAGCGCAGATCGCTGTCCTGCTTATCGTAGAACGCAATGTCATCGCTGTCCTCGGACGAGCGACTGCCGCCTGCAATATCCGCATCGCTCAGA
>JAFXOO010000123.1 GCA_017528675.1 Oscillospiraceae bacterium
ATCAAGGCAGTACAGGATGCAGGCTACGGTGCCTCGGAAAAAGGCGCTGCCAGGCCGCAGAGCGAATCTGAAATTCCCGCAGATACTGAAGTGCCTCGCATGCGCAATCGTCTGATTGCCTCACTTGTGTTCCTTGCGGTGCTGATGTATGTCTCGATGGGACATATGCTGGGACTGCCGCTGCCGGGGATATTCCATGCAGATCCCATTGCGGGAGGTATTGTGCAGATGCTCCTTGCCGGTATTGTCATGGTCATCAACCAGAAATTCTTCGTCAGCGGTTTCCGCTCTGTGCTGCACGGCGCTCCGAATATGGATACACTCGTAGCGATGGGTTCCGGTGTGTCCTTCCTGTGGAGCGTGTGGGTACTGCTCCGCAGCTCATATGAACGTGCCATGGGCGGGAATGCGGAGATGCCCGAATTCTATTTTGAGAGCGCTGCCATGATTGTGACGCTTATCACTGTCGGGAAACTGCTTGAAGCTGTATCCAAGGGCAGAACGACCAGTGCCCTGAAAAGTCTGCTACAGCTTGCACCGAAAACGGCAAGGGTTATCCGTGACGGCCAGGAACAGGAGATTCCTGCTGAACAGGTGCGGCTGGGAGATATCTTTCTCATCAGACCCGGTGACAGCATTCCGGTGGACGGGATTGTGCTGGAAGGGGAGAGCGCTGTCAACGAAGCTGCCCTCACCGGCGAGAGCATTCCGGCGGATAAATCCCCCGGCTCCGCAGTTTCGGCAGCGACGATCAACCAATCCGGCTTTCTGCGGTGTGAAGCGACAGCCGTTGGCGGTGACACCACGCTGTCCGGCATTATCCGCATGGTAAGTGACGCCTCGGCCACGAAGGCACCCATCGCCCGCACGGCTGACAAAGTGGCGGGGGTTTTTGTCCCGGCTGTGATTGCCATTGCCGTCATTACGCTGGTGATCTGGCTGCTCCTGGGGCAGACACTTGCGTTTGCGCTGGAGCGTGCCATTGCCGTGCTTGTGATCTCCTGCCCCTGTGCGCTGGGGCTTGCCACGCCTGTTGCCATCATGGTCGGCAGCGGGAGAGCAGCCCGCAGCGGTATTCTGTTCAAGACGGCTGCTGCACTGGAATCGGCCGGACGAACCGGGATTGTTGTCTTTGATAAGACCGGCACCCTGACAGAGGGAGTCCCGGCTGTCACCGATGTCATTCCGTGGCAGGGCGTGACGGATGCACAGCTTCTTACTGCTGCCGCTTCGCTTGAACAGCACAGCGAGCATCCGCTTGCCGGCGCCATTCTGCGCTATGCGGACGAGCGGGGAATCGTACCTGCGGGAGTGACCGGATTTCAGGCACACCCCGGCGGTGGCGTACAGTGCATGCAGGACGGACAGCTCTGCGGCGGAAATGCCCGCCTTGTGCAGCAGCAGGTGCAGCTCCCTGCGGAACTTGTGGACAGGGCAGAGGCGCTGGCTTCTGAAGGGAAGACCCCGCTGTTTTTTGCGAAGGATGCGCAGGTACTCGGTCTGATCGCCGCTGCGGATGTCCTGAAGCCCGATGCTGCGGCAGCAGTGCAGGCATTACAGGGAATGGGGCTGCGGGTGGTCATGCTGACGGGTGATACGGAGCGCACTGCCCGTGCCATAGCCGGAAAGGCAGGAATTGCGGAAGTGATTGCAGGTGTACTGCCATCCGGAAAAGCGGAGGCTGTCAGACGCCTGACACGGGAAGGGAATGTTGCCATGGTGGGGGACGGCATTAACGATGCGCCTGCACTGACTGTGGCGGCGACCGGCATTGCCATCGGTGCCGGAACGGATATTGCTGTAGATGCGGCCGATGTTGTACTGATGCGCAGCAAGCTTCAGGATGTGCCGGCAGCGGTATGAATGGGCAGAGCGGTGCTGCGGAATATCCGTGAGAACCTGTTCTGGGCATTTCTCTATAACTGCATTGGCATACCGCTTGCAGCAGGTGCATTTGCCTGGCTGACCGGCTGGACGCTGCCGCCGATGTTTGGTGCGGCAGCAATGAGCCTGTCAAGCTTTTGTGTTGTGATGAATGCACTGCGGCTGAATCTGTTTGACCTGCACAGCACAAAGCAGGATATCCGCCGGAGATACCGGCAAACGATAAGCAAGGAGGAACCAGTTATGCAGAAGACAATCCGGATTGAGGGCATGATGTGCCCGCATTGTGAGGCAACGGTCAGGAAAGCGCTTGAAGCGCTGGATACTGTGGAAACTGCTGAGGTCAGCCACGAGAAGGGAACTGCTGTTGTCACATGCAGTGCCCCGGCTGATGATGCCGTACTGCGGCAGGCAGTAGAGGACAAGGGGTACACCGTTACGGAAATCGCATAAGCCCACCCCCGGCAGGCTTTGCTTTCGCCAAGTTGTTGGCATTGTCGCCCTGTAAGGCCATTTTAAACGGATAGAACCGCTCTCTGTTTCAATCAGAGAGCGGTTCTTCTTTTACTTGGTGCATAATATTTGGATAGAATGCATAATTTTGAAAAAATACTTGCAGTTTCCTGAAAAATATGATAGAATATAAAGTGAGTATCTGCGGCTGTTTTCTGACGGCGGCAGATGATCCCTATTTTAAAGGAGCGAATCATTATGTCAAAGATCAGAGTAGCGGTCCTGTTCGGCGGTGCCTCAAGCGAGCATGATATCTCGCTGAAATCTGCCACCCATGTTATCCAGAATATCCCAACGGATAAGTATGAGGTGATCTGTGTTGGTATTACCAAAAAGGGAAGATGGCTTTATTATCCCGGCGATGTTGCAGCGATTGCAACCGGTGAGTGGGAACGTAACCCCGACTGCACCTCTACCGTGCTTTCTCCGGATCCCATCCACAAGGGCCTGATTACCATTGAAAACGGCACTGCCTCCGTCAAGAAGATTGATGTGGTGTTCCCGGTTCTTCACGGGCGCAACGGAGAGGACGGCACCATTCAGGGATTGCTCGATCTGGCAAAAATACCCTATGTCGGCTGTGGCCTGCTGGCATCTGCTGCCTGCATGGATAAGGCTGTGACACATACCATTCTCGACTACAACGGCATCCATACTGCAAAATGGCGCATGATTCTTGACCGTGAGATGAATGTCCTCACCGAAAAATGCCGTGAAATCGCTGCATCACTCGGCTACCCCCTGTTCGTCAAGCCCGCCAATGCCGGTTCTTCCATCGGCGTGAGCCGTGCAGATAACGAGGAGCAGCTCCTGGAGGGCGTGAAGGCTGCCTTTGCGCATGACGATAAAGTTATTGTGGAGGAGTGCATCAACGGACGTGAACTGGAAGTAGCAGTGTTTGGCTATGATGCGCCGTTTGCTTCCTTTGTCGGCGAGATTTCCTCCTGCAAGGAATTCTACGACTTTGATGCGAAGTATGTTCTTGACGGCTCCCAGCTTTCAATTCCGGCTGAACTGCCGCTCGAAAAGGGAAGGGAAATCCAGGCAATTGCCCTGAAGGCCTATAAGGCGATGGGGTGCAAGGGTCTGTCCCGTGTGGACTTCTTCCTCTCCGACAAGGACGAGATCATCCTGAATGAGATCAATACGATGCCCGGCTTCACGGATATCAGCATGTATCCCAAGCTGATGCGCCATCTCGGCATGAAGCCGTCCTACCTCATTGATAAGCTCATCGAGCAGGCCATTGACAACAATGACCGTGCATGCTGAGGAGGCAGAGCATGAATCGTGATGCAATCGGCGTATTTGACTCCGGCATGGGCGGCCTCACGGCTGTCAAGGCGCTTGGGGAGATTCTGCCGCATGAGAATATTATTTATTTCGGTGACACGGCCCGTATCCCCTACGGTACCCGCAGCCGCCAGACCATCCAGCGCTACACGCAGGAGGACATTGCCTTTCTGCGGCGCCATCCTGTGAAAATGATTATTGCCGCCTGCGGTACGGTCAGCTCTATGCTCGGTGCGGATTCTCCGGTAGAGGATATGCCCTTCACCGGTGTGGTTTATCCCGCTGCAAGAGCAGCCTGCGCTGCAACGCAGAACGGCCGTGTCGGCATCATCGGCACGCCGGCAACCGTGGCAAGCGGCAGCTATGAGAACGCTATCCACACCATCGACAGCGCTGTGGATGTCACGGCAATGGCATGTCCGCTGTTCGTTCACCTGGTGGAGTATGGCTATACAGACCGGAATGACCCGATTACCCGTCTTGCTGCGGAGGAATATCTTACGCCCATCCGGGAGGCAGGCGTGGATACGCTTATTCTTGGCTGCACGCACTATCCGATTATTGCGCCGGTTATCGCTGACATTATGGGCGAAGGCGTAAAGCTGATTTCTGCCAGTGAGGAAGCGGCAAAATATGCCAAGCAGTGCCTGGAGGAGCAGGATTTGCTCACGGACAGTACAGAGCGTGGACATAATGTATACTACGTTTCCGACAGCGTTTCCATGTTCCGGGACAATGCACGCCATTTTCTGGCAGATGCCGTCAACGGACAGGTGTTCAGCAGCCGGATTTAAGGAAGGGATCAGTTTGAGAGAACAGTGGGTCATGACGCTCAGGAGCATCCAGCGTGACGGAAGCGAAAGCTCAGAATCGGTGCTGGACACGGAGATCCAGTACTACCTCGACCAGAACGGTGACAGAATCATTGCCTATGAGGAATCGGAGACAACCGGTATGGAGGGCTCCAGTATGATGCTGCGGGTTTCACCGGAGGACATGGTGTCCATCATCCGTACCGGTACCTTTCAGACGCATCTTGTAGTACAGAAGGGTAAGAAGCATTTCTGCCACTATGAGACACCGTTCGGGGAATTTGCTGTCGGCGTTGCGGCAAAATGGGTGCGCAATCATCTTTCGGATGAGGGCGGCTCACTGGCACTGCGTTATACTGTAGACGCCAATTCCACGCTGCTTTCGGACAATGAGATCAGAATTGACATCAAAAAAATGAATATGGGAATCTGAGCTGACGGATGTTTCGTCAGACTGTAAGGAGGACAATGCATGACAAATATGATGGAATCTGCACAGGCACAGCTCCGTGAAATGCTCATGGGTGCTCTCGGTGTACTTGTGGCAGAGGGGAAAGTGCCGGGGGAACCGGTTCCGCCGTTCAAGATCGAAGTTCCGGCGGACAAGTCTCACGGTGATTTTGCGAGCAATATTGCAATGGCTTCTGCCAAGGCACTGCATATGGCACCGAGGGCTATCGCAGAGCTGCTGATCGGTGCGCTTGTGTTTGAGGGGAGCTATTTTGAAAAGGCAGAAATTGCCGGGCCGGGCTTTATGAACTTCTTCCTCGAAAAGCGCTGGTTTGCGGATACGGTGCAGGCTGTGCTTGATGAGAAGGAACAGTATGGCAGATCCGAAGGCGGCAGGGGCAAGCGGGCGCTCGTGGAGTTTGTCTCCGCCAATCCCACAGGCCCGATGCATGTCGGCAATGCCCGTGGTGCAGCACTTGGCGACGGCATTTCGTCGCTGCTTGAATGGACGGGCTGGGGCGTGGAGCGTGAGTTCTATGTCAATGATGCCGGCAACCAGATCGAGAAGTTCGGCAAGTCGCTGTCTTTACGCTATATGCAGCTCTGCTCTGACAAGGGACAGCTCGTCTGGGCAGCGCACAAGGACGATGACGACGCACTTGCAGCAGCAATCTACGGCGAGGACGGCAACAGCACCGATTTCCCGATGCCGGAGGATGTCTACCTCGGCAAGGATATCATCATCCATGCTGCGCATTATTATAAAGAGAACGGCGCAAAGCTGGCTGAGCTCTCCGAGGAGGAGCGCCGGAGTGCGCTTGTGGCATTTGCCCTGCCGCAGAATATCGAAGGACTGGAACGGGATCTCAGGAGCTACCGGGTGGAATATGACCACTGGTTCCGTGAGAGCAAGCTCCATGCCGATGGCAGCGTTGACCGCATCATCGACGAGCTGAC
>JAFXOO010000124.1 GCA_017528675.1 Oscillospiraceae bacterium
GGCGGCGCATTCCTTTCTGTTTCTCTGGTGCCTGATCGGTGTTCTGCTCGTCTTCACGCTCCTGCTTGGTCTGAGTAAGAAAGTATCGCCCTGGATTGTGCTGGCGTTTGTCTTCTTCAGCGGCCTGGATGCAGTCGGGGATTTTGTGATGCACAATTCCGCAGGCTATCTCTGGTTCACTGGGAATCACCTGGAGAACTGGGCCTATGGTTTCCAGATGTCCTCCTTCACAACACAGCTTTTCTGGGTATTCAACCAGGCCATCCCTGCATGGCTCATTACATTGCTGCTGTTGCTGCAAAGGGACAATCGTTCCCTCGTATTTGTCTACTCGTTCGCCTTCATGACCTGCACGCTCCCCGCAATCGGCATGCTGCCGATTATCGCCTGCATCTTCATCAGGCGCATCGTGCAGCTCTATGACAAAAGCAAGTCCTTCAAGGAAAACCTCCGGCCACTGGCGCTCGATTTCTGCACAATCCAGAATCTTGTCACCGGTCTGCTGATTACCCTTGTATCCTATTTATTCCTGAAATCCAACACAACCGGCGGTTCCGGTTTCCGGAAAACGGATATGGAAAACCTGTTTGCGTCTTATCTGATCTTTATCCTGCTGGAATTCCTGGTTTACTATCTTGTGATTTTCCCCAGGAAACAGAAGGACCCTCTGTACTGGGTATCGCTTGTCACGCTGCTGATCGTGCCGATGATTTCCTTCGGAGAGCATGTGGACTTTGTGATGCGGGCATCTATCCCGGCGCTCGTTGTGCTGTTTACAATGATTGTGGATGCACTTGACCAGTACCGTACCTCCGGCAACAAGCTGGCAGCGGTGCTGCTGACCGGATTGCTGGTGCTCGGCGGACTGACCGCCTATCATGAGATTGACCGCACCATCTGCAAGACAGTCGATCACGCAAGAGATGAATCCGTCCCGATGCTTGCCGATCAGATTGACCTGTATGAGGATGGAAAACGAGGCAATTTCTTCGGAGAATACCAGGATTCGCTGTTTTTCCGTTATCTCGCAAAATAAGCCGTTTTCATAGCAAAAAACGATCCGTACCGGTAACCCCGGCGGATCGTTTTTTGATTATTCAGGTAAGCTTTCCTCCGGAAGCTCCTCCGGCAGCGGATGATGCAGAGCAGGCGCACGATGCGGTACATGGCCTTCATCCGGTGCAGCAGGCGGTTGTACTTCGTGTGGTTCCGGCGGCTGTGGCTTCTCAGGAGCGGGATCCTCAGCAGGTTCCGGCGGTATCGGAGGCACATCAGCACCCGGTTCCCTGTGATGCTCCTCCGGTGCAGCAGGCGTAACCGGCTTTTCCTCCGGTGCAGGCTCCGCCTCCGGAACAGGTATGGCAGGCGGCTCCTGCGGTGTCACAATCTCCTCATGCTGCGGTGCTGCCGGTGCCTCCGGCAGCTCAGCGGGCTGTGTGGTCGGGGCAGACTCATCCGGCTTCATCGGAGGCGCAGGCGGTTCGACCTCATGCCGGATATCGGCCTGGAGCTCGTGCGAGGCAAGGGACTTCTCAATCTCCTTCTCAAACTGCTCAGAGTCCCTGCTCTTTCCCTGCTCATAATAGACACCGACTGTATCACCCTTCCGGACGTAGCCATTCTCCACTGCCCTGCCGATCAGCTCGTTTGTCACGGTAAGCTGATCCTTGCCGATGCATTCATAATCCGACAGCAGCATTGCTGCATCCTGGTTCAGCGGTTCTACGGAAAGAACCTTTCCGCTCCGGCTGACATCCATGCGCATATTCGCCTCCGCACAGACCACAATCGACGAATACGGCTTAACGTTCCCGTGATAATACACTACACCGGCACCTGCTGCAATGGCAACACAAGCCGCTGCCGCAATGCAGTGACGGAGCGTGACACTGATAACCGGTTTCTTCTGTTCTTCCAGGAGCACAGGCGACTCCACAATCTGACCTACTTCATAATGGAGATTCGCCGCATGCACCATCCGGGAAGCCTCGTCCATCAGGACAGCATATGCCTTGTGGCATTCCATTACCATATATTTCACGAGACTTCGCCCCCTTTCAATACCTGCATAATATGACTGCGCATGATTTCATAGCCGTTTGTGCATACCAACAATACCGCCACAAGATAGCGCCGATGGCGTTCCAGCGTCTTTTTTTCGACTCCTGCGCCCTCAGCCAGTTGTTTGATAGGAACACGCTTTGTCCGCAGGAACTCCTCAAGCAGCTCCTGGTGCTCCCTCGCATAGCGGATCGCCTTCTGACATGCTGCAAGTGTCCGCTTCTGCTGCGGTGCATTGTCTGCCACATCTGTCAGACTCACACCGAAGGACGACATCTGCTGTGTCAGATGCGCTATCTCCTGCTGCGTTGCCTCACGGACACCCAGTTCCTCCAGTGGACGGCTCTCGTCCTCCACCGTATCAATCAGCGCCAGGCCGTCTTCCTCATTTCCGATGGGGGTATCCAGTGAGATATGGCCCTGATTGCGCCGTTCCTTACGGTAGTTGTCGATCAGCCTTGAACGGATCGAAAGTGCTGCAAACCGAAGAAAGGCGCCCTTGATCGGAGAATAATTGCGGATTGCTTCATAGAACGCAAACATCGCAATACTCAGCTCATCATCATCCTGGGCAGGGCTGCGTTTCAGGAATTTAGCGGTTTCTGACCGGATAAACGGCATATATTGCTCGATCATCCGGTCACAAGCTTTTGCATCACTTTTAGCTTCTCTGATCTCAGCTAAAAGCTGTTGAACATCAAGCTTCATATGCCTTACCTCTCTACAAATAGTATACGAACTACGAAGCCTGAAACAGGGGTGCTGTTCATTTTTTCGGTTCTTTTTCTATGATAACAGAAGCGCAGGAGTCTGTCAAGCTTTTTCTGACAATTCCTATCGTCTGCTTTTCTTTCTGAAAGCAAATTTTTATACGGTATTTCGCCGTTTATGGCATCTTCTAAAAATTTTTCAGAATTATTTTCTGAAAAACCCCGTTTTCTGAAAACGATTTCCGAAATCTGTGAATGTAAGCAAAAGCACAGAGTCCTTGGAGAGGGACACAAAAAACTACTACATTTTTTAGAATCGAGGAATCATCATGGACAACAAGAAAAAAAGCATCCTTGCTGCGCTGACAGTCGCTTCTGCACTGACAATGGTTGGCGGTATTTCCGCCTACGCAGCCGAGGAGCAAGCCACTGAGCCGGCTGCCGAAGCAGCTTCAGCCGCAGTCACGGAAGATGCAGCGGAAGCAACACCCGAAAATGCTGCTGAGGAAGAAACTGCTGAGGAGCAGGATGCAGAGACTGAGGATGAAGCTCCTGCGCAGGATGCCGATGAATGGATTGAGTTTGAAGCACCGGCTGAGACACCGGA
>JAFXOO010000125.1 GCA_017528675.1 Oscillospiraceae bacterium
CGGCGAGCTATGACGCCATCCGGGCGAGCCATGAGCAGCTCAGGCTGACGGCAAGACGTGCGCAGCAGACCTTCGGCACGGGCTTTGTCAATGCCGGCTATCTGGCAGCATGTATCCGTGATAACTACGCCTATGAGCGCACGGCATTTGCGAACACCCGCTGCACCTATCTGCCGATCTTCGAGCCGGATGCTTCGGCTCTGGGCGTGCTCGGTGATGCGATCCTGAAGATCAACCAGGCATCGGAGGGCTTCCTGGGCGCAAGGAACATCCGGGCGCTTACGGGGCTGACGAGCGATGCAGAAACGGAGTGAAGAACATGACCAACCGTGAAAAGCTGAACAGCATGGCGCTGTATGACTTGCTGTGCAGTATGAACGATAATCTCGAAAGCGAAGGCGGCGGATGCGTTATGTTGGCATTCACTGAGTATGAAGAAGCGATGAAAAGATGCCAACAGCATAGAAACGATTGCAGCAATTGCATCGCTGCATGGCTGAATGAAAAGTGTGATGCGTGATGCCAAGGCACTCCGCTTTGCAAGGTTGCTGCGGCAGTACTGCAACGAGCGGCCGTGCAAGGACGGCGAGTGCATATTCCGGCAGAAGAAAAGCGGTATTTGTACACTGTCGGACACCAGACTGCCGGAGTGCTGGCAGCTTGATGATCTGAGGGAGGACAAGGCGGATGGATGAACAGGAAATGATCCGGTTTCTTCGGTCTGAGCTGTATCAGGCGATGGAGCGGGATCCGGAGCTGCGTGCGGCACTGAAACACATTGACGCCGGCAAGGGCACCTTCCAGGACACGGCACAGTACTCTGAGCGGACGTCTGAGCTGCTCGGCCAGATACTGAGCCGACATGTGGACGAGCTGCCGGAGGGGATGCGTGAGGCGGTCTGCAAGGCGCTCCTGCGGGAGCGGTACGAGGAAGTGAACGGGATCTGTGCAGAGGTGCAGGAGCAGCTCGATGCACAGAACGACATCCGATTGCAGCCGCAGCGTGCCCCCTACCCTGCCGAGCGTGTGCAGCAGGTCGCTCATGCGCTCGAGGATCCGACCGTGGCGCTGTCCGTGATCCAGCGCAGAGCCAGAGCGCCGGTCGCCAATGTGTCGAAGTCGTTCCACGACGACTGCATGCGGGAGAATGCCGATGTGCGCAGCCGGCTCGGCTTCAAGTGCTATCTGAACCGTGTCGCAGCGACCGGCTGCTGCAAGTGGTGTACGGATATCGCCGGGCGCTACGTCTACGGCGATCACCCGGACGAGGTGTTCCACCGCCATGACAACTGCGGCTGCACCGTGACCTTCGAGAACGGCAGAGAGCGGCAGGATGTGTGGTCAAAGCGGACGTGGCAGGAGGATCCGGCGGAGGTCGAGGCGAACGGGTTCGAGCCGGTGATCAATTCGCAGGAGAGGGCTCGGGAGATCGAGGAAAATGGGCTGCGTGGGTTGACAAAACCGGGGCAGGGTGATATACTTAGATTAGAAGCAGAAAGCCCATTTAAAAACCCAAAAACACCGTTGAAAATCGACAGTCGTATGCAAAGCAAACATATACGAGGCGGTAAACGCTACAATGATTATATGCAATCTCATGACATTGAGCCAAGTTACTTGACAATCAGTGAGGATAAAGCTCAAGAACTTGTTGAAAAGTTTCACGGAACCGGTATTTTGAAGCTTAATCAAGCTGGCAATGTGCTTCCAAACGAAATCATTATTGACAATGATGAAGTTGTAGGAGTTGTGGTCAACAACTTAACCGGAGCATCCCAGGAAACCACCGCTTTCAAAATTCAATATGGGACAGACGGAACACATATTGTGCCGACTTATGAGAGTCAGAAACGTTATTATATTGAAAGGAGGAGTCAAAATGGACATGATTGGCTACTTAGGCAAAAAATGTGATATAAAATGCGGGCAAAGAATCTTTTCCGGATATGTTTTCGACTTCTTCAAAGCCGAGGATTCTGACATAGGGAAGGATTGCATTGAAGTTTCACTTCTCGACAAAGAAGCTGTTGTTGTGATAGCAATCGAGGACATAGACACTATTACAGTTGATGAAAAATATAAATCATACGCTATGCCGATATAAACCGCCCTGAGTGATCAAGGCGGTTTTCTCATGCCCAAACGGAGGTGAACCAATGGAACAGACCGCACTCTATCGCAAGACCTTCACCGGACAGGTGATGAAATCCGAGAAAAAGCGTGTTCTGATTGTGAGCGGCGCACCAGGCAGCGGAAAGACGCATTATGTGAAGGCACATTTGCAGCCGGGAGACATAGCGCTCGATTTCGACTATCTGACCGCAGCGCTTGCACTGGATGACCGGCTCTACGGAGACCGGGAACCGCAGCTTCATGTTGCGCTCGCTGCAAGGGAAGCTATCTTTGAAACTATTGCCAAGCGTGAGGGCGGCTGGAACACCGCCTACATCATCACAGCGAGAAAAGAACCAGCCAGAGTGCAGGAGCTGGCTGACAGGCTCGGTGCCGAGGTCATTCACATGAGTGCCACGCTGGAGGAATGTCAAGAGAATATCCGAAACGATTCACGCCGCACAGATAGGACTGAGTTGTATTGCAGACTCGCAGAGGAATGGTTTCAACAGAATGAAACCGTGACCGTACAAGTCAAATCCAAGTCCTGTACAAGTCAAATACAAGTCTGAAGCATCCGAAAAATGATATAATCCCCTTAGAGTAGACACACGAAAAAACAAAAGTGTGAAAACTCTAAGGGGGTTATTTTATGTCCAGACGAGGTAAGTTAACAGATGAAGAACGAGTAGCAGCCGTACAAGAGTATCAAGATGGAAAAGGAAG
>JAFXOO010000126.1 GCA_017528675.1 Oscillospiraceae bacterium
CTTCTTCCAAGGGCGGCTGCATGATCAAGATCACGACCGGCAAGGTCGGCGGCGACGTGCTTGCCTATGCTGAGATCCCGTCCGGCGGTCAGATGACTGAGCAGACCTTCTCCACTCTTAGCAATGTGTCCGGTCAGAAGGACGTATTCTTCGAGTTCAGCGGCGACATCACATTCGATAGCTGGTGCGCAGTCAAGTAAATTACGCTAATATCAAAAAGCCATTATGGCACTCAGAATGGGACGCTGTGACCCAGCGTCCCTTTCCCCCTATATGCAGTATATACTTTTCGTAGAAAAGGTGGTAAATATGAATTTGATGAAAAGAATGACAGCCGGTCTTGCAGCGGTGGCTATGCTCGTTGGCATGACGGCAGCGGTCCCGGCAAATGCAGCGGGAACATGCCAGATCGACACCACGGAAACCCATCAGTATATTCGTGGTTTCGGCGGTATTGATATGCAGGAATGGCAGGGGTACAGGCTTTCGGATGCAGAGCTGAAAACGGTATTCGGAAACGGTGACGGCCAGCTCGGCCTGACAGTACTCCGTGTCTATGTCAATCCTGACAGCAGCAAGTGGGGCCTTGCGCTTCCTGTTGCGAAGTATGCTTCACAGAATGGCGCAACCGTGTTCGCCACTCCGTGGGAGCCGCCGTCGAATCTCTGTGAATCCGGCGGAAACAACGGTAAGCTCCACCTCAAGAAGGCAAATTACGGTGCCTACGCCAAGCATCTGAATGACTTCGGTAATTACATGAAGAACAACGGCGTGGATCTTTACTCCATCTCTGTGCAGAATGAGCCGGACTTTTCCAAGGAGTGGACCTACTGGTCCCCGGATGAAACAACCGATTTCATCGCAAACTACGGCGACCAGATCACCAGCACAAGACTGATGTCGCCGGAAACCTTCCAGTACGGCGCATGGGGCAACGGCAGAGACTACTATAACAAGATCCTGAACAACGCCAAGGCTATGGCGAATACCGATCTCTTCGGCACACACTTTTATGGCACGCCCAGAGATAAAATGGACTTCCCGGCTCTGGAGAACTGCGGCAAGGAAATCTGGATGACTGAGGTCTATGTTCCCAATTCCGATGCGAATTCCGCCAATATCTACAGCCAGGCGATGGAGGTTCCGCAGAATATCCACAATGCTATGGTTGTCGGCAATATGAGCGCTTACACCTGGTGGTACATCAAGAGAAGCTACAGCCTGATCGATCAGAACGGCTCCAACGGCGGTGTGACCAAGCGTGGTGCGATGATGGCAATGTTCTCCAAGTGGGTTCGTCCGGGCGCTTACCGTATCGACTGCACCGAGTCTCCGGACAGCAATCTGATGGTTTCTGCGTATAAGAATGAGGACGACACCATTGCGATCGTTGCGATCAACAAGGGCAACAACAATGTCAACCAGAACTTCAACCTCGAAAGCGGCGAGAAGATCGTGGACGTTGAGGCATACAGAACCGATCCGAACTCCAATTTCAAGGGCATCAGTGCACCGAATGCAAACGGCAGCTCCTTCTCCTATTCGCTTCCCGGCCAGACAGTTACCACCTTCCTGGTAACACCGGAGGGCGGCGGCAGCTCTGAGCCGCAGCTTGATGCAGACGGTTATTACTTCCACGACAAGTTCGAGGGCACCGATGAAGGCTGGACCAACAGAGGCAATTCTTCGATCATGCATTCCGGCCGTACTGCCTATGAGGGCAGCGAGTCTCTGCTCGTGCAGCAGCGTGAAAAGGCCTGGAACGGCGCAGCCAAGACCCTGAGCAAGAAGGCATTCAAGGCCGGCAATTCCTACAGCTTCAGTGCCAATGCCTGCTTCCTGGACAGCGACAAGGATGAGGACACGCTGTGCCTCAAGCTTGAGTACACCGGTTCTGACGGCGAGGCGCACTATGACACCATCGCTGAGGAGACCGTGAAGAAGGGCAACTGGGTACACCTGGCGAACACCAGCTACAAGATTCCGGACGGCGCAACCAACTGCAAGATCTATGTCGAGACGCCGGAGAATTCTACTGGTGTGTATGATAATTTCTATATCGACGATGTTGTCGGTGCACCGGAGGGTACGGTGATTAAGGGCGCAGAGCCTCCGACAGAACCGCCCACAGAGCCTCCGACAGACCCGCCCACAGAGGCTCCGACAGATCCGCCCACAGAGGCTCCCACTGACCCCACAGAACCTCCGACAGAACCGCCCACAGAGGCTCCGACAGATCCGCCCACAGAGGCTCCCACTGACCCCACAGAACCTCCGACAGAAGCCCCGACAGAGCAGCCCAAGAAGGTTTACGGCGATGTTGATGAGGACGGTAAGGTCAGCATCATGGACGTTATTGCGGTCAACAAGAATCTGATGGTCGGTGATGAGATTTCCGACAATGGCAAACGCAATGCCGATGTCGATGACAACAACAAGGTGGATGAGATTGACGCACTCAACATTCTGAAGTATATCGTTGAGATCATTCCGTCCTTCCCTGTGAAGTAAAGCAAACAAAGCTCCGGCGGTTTTGAGGGATTCCGCCGGAGCTTTTGCCTGAATATGAAATCTGCCCCTTCGGTTTTGCATCCGAAGGGGCAAATTTTACTGGTTTTTGCGCATCTATGAAAGCATCACATGGGATAGACTCTCGTGAGAACCTTGTCAC
>JAFXOO010000127.1 GCA_017528675.1 Oscillospiraceae bacterium
CAGTGCATTGCCGTAGCTGTCCTTGATGATAAAGAGCGTTCTGCCGTTTTTGCAGTCTGTCTCAACATGGGTGATACGCTCATCACCGCCCATGAACACCAGATACCAGCTTGATGCTTCGAGGTTGTCAAGATTCAGCATCAGCGGTGCTTCACGCTCGTTTGTCATATCCGGGTTGTAGTAGGTCGTGGTGATATTGTTCTTGGGTTTGTAGTAGATGAAATCCTCAGGATTGTCCTTGAGCACCTGTGAACCGGAGAAGCCGTAAAGCGTACCGACATAGCCATGCTTGACGACCGTTTCATAATCGCTCAGCGGGGCAAAGGGAACGCCGGCCACATTGGCAAATTCTTCTGCGGCATAGAAGGCGCCGAGCGGCTGCCAGTGGTGGTCAGTACGGGAATAGATTGCTTCCTGCTTATGCGGATCCAGCTTTGCAACGACATCAACCGGCGTCACACCATTCAGGCAACTGTTGATGTGTGCGATGTTATCGGGCTCACTGTTGGACATATCCTTGAACTTCTTCGGCAGATAGAATGTTACCGCAGTGGGCGCCACCATCGAATAAACGTTGACATCTGCGCCGAGAGCTGCCTTGTAATCATTCAGGATGCCTGCATAATTCTCAGCAGCAGACTCCGAGCCGCCGAACAGCATCAGGCCTCTGTCCTTGACGATGAGGATGTTGTTGGCCATTTCACCCTGATCCTCGTCCTCATAGGGATTCTCCACGGGCTCAGTCGGAGCGGGCTGAGTCTCGGCTGCGGTTTCATTCTGAACATCAGTTGCGTCAGGGTCGCCGGCAGGTGCGGACTGGGTCGCCTCCGGACTGGTGGCAGGCTCGGTGGCAGCCGGTGTCTTGCCCGGATCCTTCTGGGCGGTCGGCACATTGCCGACGAGCTGTGCACCGGCATAGGGGATGCCAAGATGCCCACGGAAATCTGCGATGATGCCCTTGAAGGTGCTGCGAAGCGGCACGGTATCGTTATAGAATCGGGCAAACTGTGAGGTGAAGCTGCCGTCAAGATAGCTTTCGATGCTGAATGTCGGGCATTTTTCCAGATCACGGTTTTCCTCAAAGGACTTTGTCGGCCTTTTCCCGACAGCCAGGAATACAGCAATCAGCATTATGATCGTAATGATCGTCAGTACATTGAACTGCATTGCCCTGGTAAGCCGGTTTGCCTGTTTGTTCTTTTTATCTTCGGGATTGTGTACCGCAACGTCAATATCCTCGCTGCGGCGTGCATCTTTCGCCATGAAACTGCCTCCTTTGTCTGCACGGCTTTAGAATCTGTAGTAGAGGAATGCTTTTGTCGTGGCATCGACAAGCAGAATGCTGCTCAGCACCAGCAGAACAGCACAGCAAACTGTGCTGAGTACGGAAATCGGTGCTTTGAGTGCTTCATGCTTTTCAGCGAGCTTCTTCGGGATGCTCAGCAGCGGGAAGCAGCAAGCAACACCGGCGATCAGCAGGAACAGATTGTTACAGAAGGACATCTGCTCTGCGAAGCCGCAGAAGCCATTCGGGTTGAAAGGTGTCAGGTTGCGGAAGAACAGGCCGAGCTGCTTGAAATCCTCGAAATAAAACAGGCCGTAGCCGATGATAATGACGATCTTGCTGTAGATATGCCGGATCACAATCGGGATTTTCTTCATCTTCTTTTTGCCGATCTTTGTTTCCAGCATAATGAACAGACCGTAGTACACGCCCCAGAGGACGTAGTTCCAGCTTGCGCCGTGCCAGATACC
>JAFXOO010000128.1 GCA_017528675.1 Oscillospiraceae bacterium
CATGCTGCGGTACAATCTGATGCTGGCGGGGGTGGGGATTCTTTCCATTCTCATCAACCTGCTCCTGTCACGGCTTATCAGCCTGCACCGGATGAATATTGTCCGTGTACAGCTTCGGGATGAGGGCAGACTTGCCGGTGCCACCGTATCGGGTATCGAGATCATCGAATCCATCAAGGCAAGCGGAGCAGAGCAGGGGTATTTTGAAAAATGGGCTGATTACCAGGCGAGTGTGAACCAGCAGCGGGTACGTTTTGAAAAGCTTTCAAAGTATCTCGGAACGGTACCGGTCATCGTGAACGCAGTGACAGCGGATGTAGTACTGCTGCTTGGTATCTGGCTTGCGATGAAGGGGCAGTTCACAATCGGTATGATTATGGCCTTTCAGGGCTTCCTGACGGCGTTTTCGGATCCGGCAATGAAACTGATTTCTGCCGGACAGACCATCCAGGAGATGCGCACCGATATGGAACGCATTGATGATGTGATGAATTATCCGTCAGCGGTGGAAGATACGCCGTTCGATGAGGAACAGGAGTACGACAAGCTCACCGGCCAGATTGAGCTGAAGCATGTGACATTCGGCTATTCACCGCTGGATCCGCCGCTGATCAAGGATTTCAGCATGACGCTGAAAACCGGGAGCCGTGTGGCGTTTGTCGGTGCTTCCGGATGCGGAAAGTCCACACTTTCCAAACTGATTTCCGGACTGTATCAGCCCTGGTCGGGCGAAATCCTGTTTGACGGCAAGCCCATCAGCGAGATCGACCGCAGCGTCTTTACGGGTTCACTGGCGGTTGTGGATCAGGATATCACGCTGTTTGAGGACACGATTTCGGCAAATATCCGCATGTGGGACGAGTCCATTGAGGACTTTGAGATGATAATGGCGGCACGGGATGCGCAGATTCACCAGGATATTGTACAGCGTGAAGGCGGTTATGAGCATCGTATGCTGGAGGGCGGCAAGGATTTATCCGGCGGTCAGCGCCAGAGAATCGAGATTGCCAGAGTCCTGGCACAGGATCCGACCATCATCATACTGGATGAAGCGACCTCGGCACTGGATGCACGGACAGAGTTTGATGTGGTGCAGTCGATCAAGAACAGAGGCATCACATGTATCGTGGTAGCACACCGGCTTTCCACGATCCGTGACTGCGATGAAATTGTGGTGCTGGACCACGGTGAGGTGGCAGAGCGTGGCACACATGAAGAACTGTATGCCAGGGGCGGTCTGTATGCCGCACTGGTGACGAACGAATAAGGGGGGATCACAGATGGGTTGGTTTGACGATCAGATCCGTCAGCGCAAGCAGAGTGACAATGATCTGCTGGCGGATTCTCTGATTCGTGTCGCCGGCGCAGTCACAGGGGAACGGAATGCTGCTGCCCTGCACAATGAACAGTTTGCAGCCCGGAATGCCATAGAGGAAATCCTGAAGTTTTTCCATATCCGGAACCGTGAACTGCCTGACCAGATCAAGGATATCCAGACGCAGCTTGAATATCTGCTCCGGCCGCATGGCATCATGTACCGGACAGTGCGTCTGACACCAGGCTGGTACAGGGATGCGATTCAGCCGATGCTCGTTGTCCGGAAGGCGGACGGAGCGCTGACAGCACTTCTGCCAAGCGGCATCAAGGGCTATAAATTCCAGGATCCGGAGACAGGAAAATGGCGGAAAATGAATAAAACGAGTCAACTCCTGTTTGAGGAGGAGGCGCTTGTCTTTTATAAGCAGTTCCCGATGCATGCGCTGAAGGTACGGGATCTTGCAGCGTATCTGGCGGAAACACTCTCCCCGGCCGATCTGGTATTGACAGGGGTGGCTGCGGCTGTGACGGCGCTGATCGGTCTTGTCATTCCGCATCTCAATCACATGCTGTTTTCCGGTGTGATCGTCACCGGCAGCGTCCAGGCATTGGCCGCAGCAGGCATTTTCCTGGTCTGTGCAACGATCAGCCGGCTGCTGATTGAGGTGGTCAGACAGATGCTGGTCGGCAGGATTCAGACGAAAATGGACGTTTCCGTACAGGCAGCGGTTATGATGCGTCTGCTGTCACTTCCGGCTGACTTCTTTAAACGGTTCTCAGCGGGCGAGCTTGCCAAGCGTTCACAGTACATTGGAATGCTGTGCACGATGATGACGGACACGGCGCTGTCGGTTGGTCTGACATCGCTGTTTTCGTTGATTTATGTGTTCCAGATAGCAAAGTATGCCCCTGCATTAACATTGCCGGCGATTCTGATTCTGTTTGTTATGCTGCTGTTTTCGAGTCTTTCTGCAATGCTGCAAATCCAGATCAGCCGGCGCCAGCTTTTATTTGCCTCCAAGGAGAACGGCGTCAGCTATGCGCTCATTGCCGGTGTGCAGAAAATCCGGCTCTCCGGCTCGGAGAAGCGGGCATTTTCCAAATGGGCAGCGCAGTATGCAAAGCTTGCAGCCACGCTGTACAATCCGCCATTGTTCATCAAGCTGAACACTGTGATTTCCACGGCCATTACGCTTGCGGGCAACTTCATTCTCTATGCGGCGGCGGTACAGGCGCAGGTTGAGCCGGCGGATTATGTGGCATTCCATACGGCATATGGTCTGGTGTCCGGCGCATTCCTGAGCTTGTCGGGAATTGCCCTGACAGCGGCGAATATCAAGCCGATCATGGATATGGCCGGGCCGATCATGGAGGCTGAGCCGGAAGTTTCCGGCGAAAAGCAGGTCATTACAAAGATCAGCGGCGGCATTGAGCTGAATAATGTGACCTTCCGTTATGTTGCGGATGGGCCGGCAATTGTGGACAATCTTTCACTGAAGATCCGGCCGGGGCAGTACATTGCCATTGTCGGCAAAACCGGATGCGGAAAATCAACGCTGCTCCGGCTGCTGCTTGGATTTGAAAAACCCCAGAACGGCGCTATCTATTATGACGGAAAAGATCTTTCTAAAATTGATCTGCGCTCACTGCGCCGCAAGATCGGCGTAGTGATGCAGAACGGCAGACTGTTCCAGGATGACATCTTCGCCAATATCACCGTTGCTGCGCCGCATCTGACGCTTGAGGATGCGTGGGATGCGGCCGAAAAGGCCGGCATTGCCGAGGACATCGAGCGGATGCCGATGCAGATGAATACGGTGATTTCGGAAAGCGGCGGTATTTCCGGCGGACAGCGGCAAAGGCTGCTGATCGCAAGGGCAATTGCACCGAAGCCGAAGATTCTGATGTTTGACGAGGCAACCTCTGCACTGGACAATATCACGCAAAAGAAGGTTTCGCAGGCATTGGACAGCCTGAAATGCACCAGAATTGTGATTGCACACCGCCTGTCCACGATTCGCCAGTGCGACCGGATTCTTGTCTTGGATCATGGGAAAATTGTGGAGGACGGCAGCTATGAATCGCTGCTTGCGAAAGGCGGACTGTTTGCGGATCTGGTTGAGCGTCAACGGTTGGATATTTAAGGAGGGATGACAATGGAACAGGAAAAACAATCGATCTTTCGGCAAATGTCCCAGCAAAGGCTTACATCTCCGGAGCAGCTTGGTGCCTATGTACGGGTTGCAAATCCGGGGGTCTGGGTGATTCTGACAGCCCTGATCCTGCTGCTTGCGGGAGGACTTGTGTGGGGCTGCTTCGGGCAGCTTGACACCACGATCCGGACGTCAGCCGCCTGTCAGAACCGGCAGATTGTACTGATGATTCCGGAAGCAGAAGGCGAGCATGTCGCCCCCGGTATGACGGTGATTGTCGATGGGTTTGAGCTGAAAATCAAGGAAGTCAGCAACCGCCCCTATGAGCTTTCGGAGAGCGCCGATCATTATCTGATGCACCTCGGCGGTCTGGAGGCAGGGGACTGGGTTTATACTGCCACGGCTGAGGGCATGCTGGAGGACGGTGTCTATCAGGCAGATATCCGTGTCAATCGGGAAACGCCCCTCTCGTTCTTGTTTAACTGACAGACAAAAACAGCGTACCGGAGAAGTATCCGGTACGCTGTTTTGCAAAAATGGGTTCAGATATTGTCCTTGGTGTCCTGGGAGATCGGGGTGGTCGGGGTGATAAAGACATTGCCTTTCATTCTGCCGCCCGTTACCTCATCCAGATCGTCATCATCGAGCTTCTGGGGAGCCTGCTGCTCCTGATCCTTCTTCTTCTTGTCATCCATTGTAATTCCTCCTTTGAATTGAATAATAGATTTTTACCAGCCTTTTTTAATTGCCTTGTAGCCGGCTAAAGCAAGACCGAAGGTACCAAAGACTAATGCCGGTACGCCGAGGCTGCTGAAATCGGCGCCGCCGGCAACCTGTTCGAGGTCATCCTCCGAGAGTGTGCCATCATCGTTGCCTGCATGCTTGTCAAGCAGATCACCGATTGCCTTGATTTCATCAAGGGACAGGCTGACACCCTTGTCAGCAAGCATCTTCTGTACTTCTTCCTCGCTTTCAGCAGCAATCAACTGCCTGGAAAATGTCTCGTCTGCGAGCAGTTCCTTCATCTTTTCCATTCTTTCATCCATTTGAAAACTCCTTTCAGCATTCTCCGGGAAGTAAATCCCGGAGAATGTTATGCATCAGTGCATCAGGCATGTTCCTGGTGCTCTTTCTTTTTACGGTTGTACCGGGAGAGTGCGATTGCGCCGCCGCCGATCATCAGAAGCAGGAATGCCGTTACGATCAGAAGCAGGTTGTTCGGAGCAGTGATGCCGGTCTGAGGCAGATTCACATCCTTGCCTTCTGCATCGGTACCAACGCCCGTTTCAGGATCGATGGTGTAGGTGTTGAGGACATTGCCGTCCTTGTCGAGGAGGTCGATGCTGACGGAACCGTCTGCATTTTCCTTCACAACACTGTCAGCAGGTGTCACGGTTGTCTTGTTGCGGTAATCTCTTTCAGCCATCTCGCCCATCTTTTCGAGGGTTGTGAAGTAGTTCTTCTCCGGGTTTTCGGGATTGGACTCATCCGTGAAAGGCTGAGTATCGGGTTCAATAGGCTGATCGGGATTTTCAGCAACGGTAATCGTTGCCTTGACCGGAAGCAGCATAGCGGAAGGCATTGTCGGATAGGAATCAATGCTGGTTGAAATGCCGTCCTCGGTTACCAGGGTTGTGGTATCTGCCGGGCAAACCCAACCGGTCAGCTCAGCAGTGCCGGCGCCGGTAGCGATGATCCAGCCGTCGTTCATCTGAATAATGTCGCTGTCAACCGGATCCCAGACGATCTTGGTGGTGTTGACAAGGTCTTCCTCGTTCTGCGCAATTTTGCCGTCCACGAGCAGATTCATCTCGGCAGTATCACCCACCTTGAAGGAATCGCATACAGCAAGCTGTGCGTCACGCTGGTAGGTCATCGGAGCTGCGCTGATGTTTGTCAGGCTGTTCATGACGGAAGCCTGGTCTGCGGTCGCTGTCAGCTCTGCGGTTGTGTAGACGGTCGTGTAGTTGTCTGCATCCACATCGAGATAGAACTTTGCGGTGTCAGTTACGGAGCCGTCAGAATTGGTATTGCTGCTGAAGGTGTCAAAGTCGATGTCCACATCTGCGCACAGCGTATTCTCGGCCATTGCGCTGAAGTTGAACTGCTCTGTACCAAGCGGCTTCTTTTCGCCGTCGGCATTGAGAATGCCGTAGGTGACGGTGTGTTCGCCGCCGTCTAAAACGGACTCGTTCTTAAGGGTTGCGGTGAGCTGAACCTTGTCACGCTCTGTGATGGTCGTCTGGAAGCTGCTTGCTGTGATTTCAGCAGATGCAGTGCCCTTCAGGGAAGCGGATGCCAGGGTCTCGCCGCCCTTTTTCATGAGGAAGGTGCCGTCATAGCTACCGTTTTCATCCGCAGGGATGGATACGCTGACATTCGACTTCTGACCGCCGATCAGTGTCAGCGGTGCGGGGACTTCCTCGTAGCTCTCCTCAGCATAGGTGGTTTCGCCGTTTTTGGTTGTCTCAACAAAGCGGGTGAGTTTCAGAGGTGCTGCGGAGGAATAAACTGTCTGGCCGTCCGCATTCTGTACTTCATAGATGATGCCATCCTGTCTGGACAGGGAGCGGTTCTCTACAGCAACATCCAGTTGCAGTTCAAGGCCGTCGTCGGTCTTCTCTGCATTGGAGACTTCTGTGTTGCCGATCAGAATGTCATCAGAAGGCACAGTGTGGAATGCGGTGAGCTGTGCAGTGGATTCGTCAGGATTGCCGTCCTGATCGAGGAACTGGCGGACTGCAAGGATATCTGTCTCACCATTCTCGTTGACCATGAAGTCAAAGCGGTGGATGTCCTGCTCGTCACGGTTGGTGAGCTGTGCCGGAAGGCTGAAGTCACCGTTGACGGAGTTCTCTCTTGCCGCAAAGAGCTGCTGTTCAAGATGTGCCTCTCTCTGGGTTTCGTCCTTTGCCTTGAACTCAGTCCACATCAGGTAAGCGTAATCGCCGCTCTGGTGAACCTTGAAGCCTGTTACGGTATTCGGACGCTCGCTGGTATGCTCTGTTGCTTCGCCGTTCTTGACGTCCTCATTATCCTCGGCTGCCGTTCCTGCAAGTACCTGCGGAGGAACGTAACCAACGGTGTCTCTGGACTTATCTACATAATAGTAGTGCTTTCCGGAAGCAGTCTCGTCTTCCTTCAGGCTGTAGGCAACGAGTGCACTGATATTGATGCGCTTGATGACACCGTCCTCAAGATAGTACAGCATGGTGCATTCTTCACCGTCAGCGAGATTCAGACGGGCAAACTGTACATTGCTGATTTCGGAGTCCTTGCTGGTCAGGATGACCGGATGGTGGTAGGCATCTTCCTTGTAGTTGTAGATTTGCAGGCAGAGATTCTGGTCTTTCTGCTGCGGTGCTGTGCCGCCCTTATCCAGAACATAGGCCAGCAGTGAGAGGTGGTTGTAGGCGATGGCATCGCACTCGGTGACAGTTGCATCCTGCTGCACCTCAGTGATCTGAGCTGTTGTGCCTTCTGCCCAGTAGCCTTCCTCATCAAGCTGCTCGCTGATCTCCAGATCAGGTGCCAGATTCAGGAAGTCCTGACCATACCACTGTTCCTGATATGCCTTATAGCTTGCTTCGCCTTCTGCAAGGAGTGCTTCTCTGGCCTGACCGGTGATCTCCTCACTCCAGCAATCTGCATCAAAGTCATAGCTGCGGGTTGCGATAAGGGTGTACGGGTGCATGAGGTCGCCGACAACTTCGCCTTCCTCCGGGTCTGTGATCTCATATTCACTCTTGGTGAAATAGATCTTCATGAATTCCTTGCCGTCTTCGGTGTAGTAGGAAATGCGGGGGTTGGAATCCGATACCGTGTCTTCTTCGGTTGTGCGGGTGATTTCCATAATGTCGCCCATAGTGCCGGTTTCGGGATCAAAGAAGCATCCGGTCAGATTCAGTGCGTTCATCTGCTCAGTGATGGCATCAATGCCCTTCAGAGACTTGTCTGCATCAGACCATGCGATCAGGTAGCCCTTGCTGCCTGCCTCACAGATCGTCGGCATATAGTCGAGCGTGCCGTCATCTTCAAGCAGTACCGGAGCTGTCCAGGTCTTGCCGTCGAAGATGGTGTAATATGCACCGATTTTGTCCTCATCGGCTCTGCCGGGAACTGCATCCAGGAAGACGGCAAGAGCCTTGCCGTTGCCGAACGGCTGCATTGCAATGCCGGATTCGGAGACAAAGTCGTTCTTCAGGACTGCTTCAGTCACGCCAGGAAGTGTGCCGGAGTCCGTATAGGAGGCTTTGTTCCAGGAGGTGCCGGAGCTCAGATCTGCCATCTCGGCGCCGTCGGTAGCCTTATAGAGAATGTTCTCCATTGCCAGGCTTGCATCGAGGGCACGGGTCAGATTTGCAGGCGCATGGTTTTTCTGGGTTCTGTCATATAAGCCCCAGTTATAAGTCCATGTCTTGGACCATACCGGAATCTTGAGGAATGTAAGCTGTACGAGGATTTTCGGTGTCAGTGCAACGGCGCCGCCTTCCTGCCAGCCCTTTTCTTCGCTGTAGGCGTTCTTTTCTTCCACTTCGACCTTCAGGTCACCGCAGACACCAACGCCGCACTTGGTGACATCCACACGGGCCTCCAGCATCGCCTGGATGGTGTAATCACCCATGCTGGCGATGTTATCATCATCGAGCAGGTTAATGAGTGCGTCATTTTCCAGGATCTTTTCAACGCCTTCCTTCGGATAGAAGTACCAGCGGATACCGGACTTTTCGCCGGAGCTGCCGCCGCCGGTGGCGAACTTCAGCATGATACTGATATCGACAATGCCCGGAATCGGAAGATCTATCTGCTTGTAGAAACTTGCCTCAACCTGTGCAATAAATGTAAAGCTGCCGAATTTGAGCTTGCCCTGGTTCTTGCCCTCCATCGTCTCCGCATCCATAATCATGCCGATGTTGATGTTAAGTGCCCAGTTGCCGTTTCCAAAGAAGTTGAGGTTGCTGTCATGCGTGAACTTGTGGTCGCCGTTGTTCACTCTGTTCAGACCTTCTACGACTTCATTGCGGGTGCGGAGAATCGAATCTGCATCCGTGAACTTTCCGCCGAAACCAACGCATGCAAGCTGGTGAACGTGGTCGTTTTCATCCTTGAAGGTACCGCCCTCTTTCATCAGCGCCTTATCAATCAGGAAGTCATAGCCCTTGGTGATACCGCCGAGGATATCGAGGAATGTGTTGCCCTCGATATAATTGCCACGCTTGAGGCCGTCGTAGTTGATCATATACATGCTGCTAAGCTTCTCACTGACGATCAGTACAGTGTGGTGCTCATAGTAGCCTACGCCTTTGGTGTCGTAGATCTTGACAGTGAAGCTGTCACCGACATCAAGGGATTTTTTGGTATTGGTGGAAATGATATTGCCGTCAGCGTCCCTCTTTGTGACCGGAACGCTTACGGGGTTGAGGTCAAGTGAGAGGGACTTATCACGGTCGAACTCAACCTTCTGGGTAAACTCGGTGCGCTCGTTACCGTATTTGTCATAGATGTGGAATTCTGCATATGCCGGTGTATAGCCTGCGCTCGAATCCGCTGTCAGATTCAGGCGGTAGACACGATCCTGAAGGATAATACCGGCTGCGTCCTCCACAGTCGTGGGATGCGTATCCCAGGAGAGGTCCATGGTTGCATCGGTGCTGGGCATCAACTGCTGCAAGGAGCTGGATGCAACACGGATCGGATCTGCGGTATTGACATCGACCGTGAAGTCGCCCTTGGTAGCCTTTGAGGTGGTGAGATTGGTCAGGTAGTTGATGGTGTCATACTTGAGAGATACCGAAAGGTACTCGCCCTTGTTGAAGTGACTGCCGATGGTGTATCTTCCATAGGCATCGGTTTTGGTGGTATAGCCGCCGATAAAGACATTCACGCCGACCGCAGGGGTTTCAGAAACACGGGATTCCGCAGTCGTAAAGAGCGGCATTTCCTTGAAGGTAATGGTACCGTTGATGCCGGTGGGCATGAGGTCGTCCTGGATGTCC
>JAFXOO010000129.1 GCA_017528675.1 Oscillospiraceae bacterium
CCGCAGGTTTTATTCTGCTAAGTTGTTAGCATTGAACCCCCTAAGCGGCCGCTCAGGGGGCTCATTTTCTACAGCCTCAGGGCAGATCAAACACGACCTTTGCCGGCTCACAAATCGCTCGCAGCGTGTAATCATAATCCGGCCCGTAGGCAGCCTGCATTCTTGAGGCGCTCAGATGCACTGTGGCATGCGGAGTCTTCCGGAATGCCTGCACGCCGATCTTCTCAGCGCCGGGGAAGTAGATATCCCTAATGCCGTCACCGGAATGCCAGGCATCGCCGCCGAATGCGAAATCATACACATACCGGATACCTTCATCAAAAAACAAACGGGGCGGCGGATTTCGCTTGACATAGCGGTATAGCAGCGCATTATCCTTGCAGAATCGCAGCAGCTCCGTTGTTGGATGAAACAGTACCTTGTCCGCCCATCGGTTCACCCAGAAGGAGCCATAGCCAAGCTCACTGAGCATGCCATCACAGTGGAAATCCGTCATTGCAGGGGTATTGTAGAATGTATACTCACCGATATACTCTATCCCTGCTCCGATCCGGACAGTACGCAGTGACACTGCGTCTGCACAGAAATAATCGCCAATCACCTGACAGCGGTCTCCGATCCGGATAGTTTCCAGTCTGGAAGCACCCCGGAATGCCTCATGTCCGATGCTTTCAAGGTTTGACGAGAAGGTGATCTGCCGGAGACTGGCACAGCCTTTGAAGAAGCAGTCACCAATCCGCCGAACCGTGTCAGGCATAGTGAGCTTCTCGATCATCAGACAGCCGTAGTCCGGATTGCTGGAAAATGCATTGTTGTCAATTTCAATCACTGGCTTTCCGTTAAGCTCAGAAGGGATTGTGACTTCTTTCAGGAAGTTGCTGTTGATGCAACGGGTGAGAATGCAGCCGTCAGTATCTTCGAAATATTCCCATGTACAGCCATTAGATTCCTCGCTGGGTCTGGTGAATTCCTCCGGAACCGGTGCAGAAGCCTCGATTTCGTCCTTGCTAAAAACGCTCTTGTTGGCAGCATAACAGGTTTCGTCCTTCTTGCTGAAGCCAGAGCTGATATCCTTGCTCTGATACCCCATGCTCTCCGCCTGCTTTGTGCTGCGCTCCATTGGAGCGGTAGCTGTCCCGGTGATGCCAAGCAGTGAAAGCGGCGCCGGGTCGATCGGCCCGCCCCTCCAGTCATCTTCCTCATCGGCAGACATTTCTTCCTGTATCACAGCATACTGCCGGAGCAGTTCTGTATCCGGTAAACCGATGGAGCGGGTTTTCAGGATGGATGTCACGTTCACCAGATACGGGAGTGTTTCCGGTGCACCGGGCGTCACATCCCCATCCGCATATTCTGTCATGATCTGGTACATCTGCTTGAGCATACTGTTCAGGCTCCAGTCATACGAATTCAGGATACGCCGCAGCATAGAGAATTCTTCCACAGTCAGACAAGCATTGCCATTCTCCTGATAGGCAGCATAGCTTTGGTGAGAAAAGAGATGATCCGGGATCATATCTTCGAGCTTTAACGCTGCCAGATCAGACGCCTCACTGCCGTCCACCATATGCCAGAGCATCTCTGCTGCCGGCGTGAAGTCCACATCCGAGTACACGAATCCGGTATATCGTTCAAAACACATAATGACATAAGCGATTCTTGCAAATAAAGTCAGATTTCTGAATCCGTCACGATTCATGATACCGCCTCCTTGATTTCCTGTTATGATTGAAATAACATCCAGAATTATCATAGCATGTTTTGAAAAGAAAGTCAAGGCAATACCGCACAGAGCTGGTGGTGCAGATGCGCAGTCAGATTTTTCGTCAGATTGTATAGAAATGACGCCGCTGGGCAGGCGCCCAGCAAGGAATTTCTGTGCAAAATGACGGAAAAGATGCAAGCAGATGCGCCGCCAAGCCGTCAGGCGGGCTTTGTGCGGTGTTGCCTTAGTAATACGGGCTGCGCTCAATCTGTCTGTGAAAGGGCGGGGAATCTGGGACTGCATATAAGAGGAGAATCCCGGTATGAAACGGCTGAACAGGGGAAGTGAGCATTCTTTGTTTTTCTAATCTCTGTTCCATTACTGCATACTTGCAATTTCATCACAGATATGCTACAATAATAGAAACACAAATCAGTGAGGTAGCATTATGAAGCATATAACGATCATTGAGGACGACAATGGACTGAACAACGGCATTGTCATAGCCCTGAAACAGGAAGCATATACGTTTCGGCAGTTATACAGACTTTCCGATTTCAAGCTCTCTGAGCCGACCGATCTCATCATTCTTGATATCAATCTGCCCGACGGGAACGGCTTTGATTTTCTGCGAAAGCTCCGTCAGACCTCGGATACACCCGTCATTATCCTGACAGCCAACGATCTCGAAACGGATGAAGTCACCGGGCTGGAGCTTGGAGCAGATGACTATATCACCAAACCGTTCAGCCTGATGGTACTGCGGGCGAGAATTGACAAGGTACTACGGAATGCTGTTCGTCCTGCATCCGGCGTGTATTCTGACGGAACATATTGCTTTGATTTTGACAAAATGGAATTCTCTGTGAACAGTATGCCCATAGAACTGAGCAAGACTGAACAAAAGCTGCTCCGGCTCCTGATTCTGAACAAAGGGCGGACACTCACAAGGGAGTATCTTGTGGACAGGATATGGACGGACGGTGCGGAATATGTGGATGAAAACGCACTCTCCGTGACAGTCGGCAGACTCCGGAAAAAGCTGAACGCTGCGGAGCACATCCAGACGGTATATGGAATCGGCTATGCATGGAGGTCAGAATGATGTTCACAGACAAAAAGCTGCTTGCCCGTCTTGACAAAATGCTGGAGGACGGCATCAGCGGGACATTTTCGGAATCCGATTATGATGAAACAAAGCTCTCCCAATTGGAATCCAGATGGCTGCGGTATCTCACTTCTTCAAAACTGTCCTATCAGAAAACAGAGCAGGAGCGTGAGAAGCTGAAAGAGCTTGTGTCTGATATATCCCATCAGACGAAAACACCGCTTGCCAATATTATGCTATATACTGAGCTTTTGCAGGAGCAGAACCTTGATGTACAAAGCCGGCATCTTGTTGATGAAATCCGGCAGCAGTCGGAAAAGCTCGAATTCCTGATACAGTCTCTTGTCGAGACCTCACGGCTTGAAACGGGGACATTTCAGTTGTCGCCCTGTGAGGGCGATATAGACAGGGTGATCCAGTCTGCAATCGAGCAGATCACGCCAAAAGCTGACAGTAAGCAGATACAGATACGCTGTATCCCTGAAAGCTGTACCGCAAAATTTGACAGCAAGTGGACGCAGGAGGCAATCTTCAACCTCCTTGACAACGCCGTAAAATATTCGCCGGAATGCACCACGATCACGGTCGGTGTAAAAGCATTTGAGCTGTTTGCCTGTATCTCTGTTGCAGATCAGGGTATCGGCATTCCGGAGCAGGAATTGCCCCGTGTCTTCGGGAGGTTTTACCGTGGGCAGAATGTCAGGGAACAGGACGGCGTGGGCATCGGACTGTATCTCAGCAGGCAGATCATTGAGGGACAGGGCGGTTATATAACGGCGGAATCAAATGGCAGAGGCGCAGTATTCAAAATCTTTCTGCCAAAATGAATTCTGTCAGAACTGTTAGATTTCAGAAAGATTCCTGAAAGAATCGTATGCTATGATAAGTGCAGTGAAAGAAATTCACTGCATTTTTTGTGAGGTGATCGTATGGAAGTATTGAAAACAGAAGCACTATCCAAGATCTATGGCGATGGTGAGAGCAAAGTCACAGCACTCGACCATGCAGATCTAAGCGTGGAACAAGGCGAATTTGCAGCGATTGTCGGCACGTCCGGCAGCGGTAAATCGACGCTCCTGCATCTGCTCGGCGGGCTTGACAGACCAACATCCGGCAAGGTGTTTGTGGAAAACAAGGATATTTTTTCTCTGAAGGACGAAGCACTGACGATTTTCCGCAGACGCAAGATCGGCTTTATGTTCCAGTCGTTCAATCTTGTACCGACGCTGAATGTCTATGAGAACATCGTGTTCCCGATCCAGCTTGACGGCAATGACGTTGACGAAGCATTCGTGGGCGAGGTCATTCGCTCGCTGGGACTGGAAAGCATGCAGAACCGCCTGCCGAATCAGCTTTCGGGCGGTCAGCAGCAGAGAGTGGCAATTGCAAGAGCCTTGGCCACGAAACCGGCGATCATCCTTGCGGACGAGCCGACCGGCAATCTCGACAGCAAGACCTCGCAGGATGTGCTGAGTCTGCTGAAAGTCACGGGGCAGAAATTCAGCCAGACCATTGTGATGATTACCCACAATGAAGTGATCGCACAGATGGCTGACAGGATTATCCGTATTGAGGACGGTCATATTGTCAAGGGGGGCGTTCGGAATGACGAAAGTCAATAACCGCAGAGTCATCCGCCGCCTTGCATTCCGTGAGCTGAAATCAGACTGGAAAATGAATCTGATGGTGATACTGTCCATTGTGCTGACCTGCATCCTTTTCACAGCACTGATTTCCATCGGCGGTGGCCTGGTCAACGGCATTCAGCGTGAAACCATGCGGCAGGTCGGCGGTGACAAAATGGCAGGACTCAAATGCGTTCTGCCCGAAGATTACGAAAAGGCGAAGGCAGACAGAGCTACC
>JAFXOO010000012.1 GCA_017528675.1 Oscillospiraceae bacterium
CGCGCGAAAGGGTCACCCTCTACGCCACTTCTCCGGCTCGTATGGCTGAAAGGAAAAAGTGTGTTTGATCTCCTTTTCCGTTGCCCATCTTGCAGTTCCGTGCTGCCCCTGACCGACTGTTTTCGCCTTGATGCCGTTCAGGCTATAGTCATCCAGTACATGCACAAGGATCATAAAGGCGATGAATACGGCTATCACGATTGCAAGAATTATCATTTGTTTTCCATCCAAAGTATCACTCCATTTCAAAGTTATCACAGAGATTTCTCTCTTTCGTATTCTCCCTATCTCCAATGATGGGTTATCTTCCTATGTCACCATGACACGGGGCTACTGTCACTACCCATACGCAAGGGACAGGGCTTCGTCCATTCCCTCACTCTGCACAGGCGTTTCGCCGCAGTCCATTTCGAGTTTCAGCACCGCATCCGCCAGCTCATACAACGTCTTCGCCGTCTGAACAGACTGGTCCTGTGTCCGTGCCGGTCTGTGCAGTTCCTTGACAGTACGCTTCATCGCATCGCTCAGAATGTGCCGCTTTGCGTCAGTTTGTGCCTTGTCCGCATAGGGCTTGTACTCGTCACGGAGCTTTTGCTTGAGGCGTGAAAATCCCACAGGATGCCCCGACTGCCGCAGGAAAAATGCCGCACCAGCCAAGGCATATTGCGCGGCATGATGATAATTACCTCGATGCAGTTCCTGCTGCAATATCCATGCCGCACGTTCCGGGGAGAAACGATATTCCTCCAGTGATCCCACCAGAGCTGAGAATCGTTCCGGCTTTTCATACAGTACCGCCGGGAGAGCATCCACACCGTTTGCAGCTTTCAGCACCTCATTCCAGTCCTTGAACGGCGGTGAAAGACGCTTCACATCCGCATATCCATGCTCCCTCAGAATGTCCCGGAACCGGTATGCCGCATCATTCCCTCCGTCATCATTGTCCGTGCAGATGATGATCTCCCGCAAGTTCGGACGCATCTCCAAAGCCCGCAGCATCGCCTTTTCGTAAACGCCGTTTGCTGCAATGTAGGAGTGTTCCTGCCAGTCCTTCGGATACAGCGTCAGAAAACTCAGCAGATCAATGGGCGCTTCAAACACAAACAGCCGCCCCGATGTCCCGAAATGCGAAAAGCTGTAACGGGTATCCGAGCCCTCGCAGGTCAGCTTGTACGCCTGCCCGAAAGAAGCCGTGGAGCGCTTGCTTGCCTGCCGGGGGACGCCGTTTTCATCAAGCCCCACGAACACTGCATTGTGATGCGCCGCATCCTCATAGAGCGTGTGGGCTTTTGCAAAATGCGTGATGATCTCCGGCGCAATGAACCGCTGCTTGATGAGATAGGCATACACCCGATGCATATCGGAATGGGCTTCGGGTAGCCGGAATTCACGCTTTGGCTCCGGCGCAGCTATGACCGGAGGAGACCGCTGTACAGGCTCAACTTGATACCCGAGCAGAGTCTGCACCGCCTCCTGAAATGTCATGTGATAGTGATGCTGCATGAATTTTACCGCACCGCCGCCGACTTGATTCTTGTGGTCAAACCATGTCGAGCCATGCAGCGTGATGCTGTCATGCGTACCGGATGCATCGGTATAGATCAGCTTGTGATCACGCCCGAGCCTCCTGAGCTTTTCGCCCCGGGCTTCCAGAAATGCCACCAGATCGGTGTTGTTTGCCTGCTGCTTCTGTTCCTCTGTGAATGGGATATATTTCAGAGCAGCACCCCCTACAAATTCATGTCCATCGTTTCTTCTTCGGAGATGTCGAGAAAGCATCCCAGATAGTCATTCAGCGTATCCGAGATCTGCTGGTACTGCATCTCATTCGGGCGAAATCCATACCAGTGCGTATCCTCCTGGTATGTCCAAGCATATGGGCTGA
>JAFXOO010000130.1 GCA_017528675.1 Oscillospiraceae bacterium
CCGGAATGTCGCTGACACGCCGGATACTGCGGCAGATCGTGAATCCATCCGCTCCGGGGAGCATCACATCGAGCAGTACAAGATCAAACCCGTCCAGCCCGTCCTGCGCCAGCTCCATTGCAGCGCTGCCGTTGTGGATCGCTGTGATTTGTGAGCCTTTTGCGGAAAAATACGCTCCGTGACCTCGCAGATCTGCAAGTCATCCTCGATCATCAGGATGTTCATGGCATCGCCTCCTTTCCTTGTGCTTCCATGATAGCACATTGATGTGTCATTTGTATATGCTTTCGGGATCATTTCTGTTTGATTCAGAGAAATTATGATGAAAAGCCCCCGTTCCGCAAAAGAACGGGGTTCAGCTTGTCGATAAAGTCCTTTTTCTGGTGCTGGCCGCCCCCTCCGCCGCCATTCGGCGGCAGCTCCCCATCGGGGGGCAGGGATTCAATGCTAACAACTTAAGCTTTTTGTCGGCTTACGCCGACTCAGGAGGGGCTGCTCGCCCCTCCTAAACCACCCTCGGCAGGGCGGTGACCGCCCTGCACCCGCAGGTTTTATTCTGCTAAGTTGTTAGCATTGGGCAGGGATTCACCCCTGTGGAGATTCCTTTTCAGGTGCTGCTATTTCTCTGTACAGAACGCTACCTTTTCCCCGGCAAGAATCAGATTGGTCGTCCGCACGGCACACATCTTGCCGCACATCGAGCAGGTATGCCGGTCTGCCGGCGGCGTGCTCTCAAAATAAGCCTGCGCCTTTTCCCGATCAACCGCAATGTCAAACATCCTGTCCCAGTCAACGGCATGACGTGCCTCTGCCATCTGGTTGTCAAGATCCCTTGCGTGCGGCACGCCCTTTGCAATATCCGCCGCATGTGCCGCAATCTTCGAGGCGATGATCCCCTCCTTGACATCATTGACATCCGGCAGCCGCAGATGCTCTGCAGGTGTCACATAGCAAAGGAAATCCGCACCGCTCGCCGCCGCAATCGCACCGCCAATTGCTGATGTGATATGATCGTAGCCCGGAAAAATATCCGTAACAAGCGGCCCGAGCACATAGAACGGTGCATTGTGACAGAGCCGCTTTTGCAGCTTCATATTTGCGTCAATCTCGTTCATCGCCATGTGTCCCGGCCCCTCGACCATCACCTGCACATCCTTTTCCCATGCACGGAGTGTCAGGTTGCCGAGCTCCACCAGCTCCGAAATCTGCCCCGCATCGGTGGCATCGTCAATGCAGCCCGGCCGCAATGCATCCCCAAGACTGATCGTCACGTCATACTCCCGCAGAATGTCCAGCACCTCATCATAATGCTCGAAGAACGGGTTTTCATTTCCTGTCATCATCATCCATGCAAAGAGCAGTGAGCCGCCCCGTGAGACAATGTTCATCTTTCTGCCCTCCCGCATGAATGCCTCTACGGCTCTGCGGTTGATGCCTGCGTGGATGGTCATGAAATCCACACCCTCCTCAGCATGCGCCCGCACAACTCTGAGAAAATCCTCTGCGGTAATCTCCAGCAGATCCTTTTCCAGATAGCCGATGGCATCATACATCGGAACCGTGCCGATCATCGCAGGCGATTCTGCGATGAGCTTCCGGCGAAAGGTGTTGGTCTTTCCGTAATTGCTCAGGTCCATAATCGCTTCCGCACCGAATTTGTGTGCGAGTGCCACCTTCTGCATCTCAATATCGTAGTCCTTCGCATCGCCGGAGATGCCGAGATTGACATTGATCTTTGTCCGCAGACCACCGCCGATGCCTTCAGGTGAAATGGCCTTGTGGTTGATATTGCACGGGATAGCTACCTCGCCCGCTGCAACGAGCGTGCGGAGCTTTTCCGGCTCCATAAATTCCTTCCTGGCGACGATCTCCATTTCCGGCGTGATAATGCCTTTCTTTGCCGCCTCCATCTGTGTATAGTACTGCTTCATGGATACTCCTTTCCGACATTTGCATATTCGCTATGCAGATCATATGCATGATTGACCGGCCCGCTGCCGCTGCCCAGATCGAGCATTGCTGCCAGCGCACCGGAAAGATACTGTTTTGCACGCAGAACCGCATCCGCAAGGGCATACCCCTTTGCAAGATTTGCGGCGACCGCACTCGACAGCGTGCAGCCTGTGCCGTGCGTATTGGGATTGTCAATACGCCTGCCGCAGAGCCATTTGCCCTGCATCTGCGCATAGAGATAATCATTGGCATCACTCAGGCTGTGACCGCCCTTGAGCAGCACAGCGCAGCCGCAGCGCTCCGCAATCTGCCGTGCAGCCTGCTCCATATCCTGCGGCGTGCGGATCTCAATGCCGGTCAGCCCCTCCGCCTCTGGGATATTCGGTGTCACAAGATCCGCAAGCGGCATAAGCTGTGCAGTCAGCACTTCTGCTGCCTCCCCGCTGATGAGCCTTGCCCCGCTCGTTGCGACCATAACCGGATCGAGCACGATATTCTGTGCATGATAGTCTGTCAGCTTCTGTGCGATCACCCGTATCAGCCCGGCAGAAGCCACCATGCCGATCTTAACGGCGTCCGGCACAATATCGGTAAAGATGCTGTCAAGCTGCAAGCCGAGGAATTCCGGTGTGACCTCCATGATGCCGGTCACACCGGTCGTGTTCTGCGCAGTCAGTGCGGTGATGGCGCTCATGCCGTAGACGCCGTTTGCGGTCATGGTTTTGAGGTCTGCCTGAATGCCTGCACCGCCGCTGCAATCACTGCCGGCAATGGTAAGCGCTGTTTTCATGATACAATCCCTCCTGCAAGCTGCTTCATTCCGGCCGCTGCCTGTTCGATATTCTCTGCACCGAACACTGCCGAAACGACCGCTGCACCGGCCGCACCAAGCCCCCGCAGCGAGCTGATATTCTCACGGCTGATGCCGCCGATTGCAACCGCCGGAATCTGTACGCTCCCCGCAATGCTCCGGAACTGCTCCGCAGTGATGCGGATGGCATCGGTTTTGGTCGGTGACGGAAATACAGCACCGACGCCGAGATAATCTGCGCCGGATTGCTCTGCCAGCTTTGCCTGTCCGGTTGTTTTCGCAGTTGCACCGATGATGAATCCCGCAGGTGCTGCTTTGCGTATCGTTACAACGGGTGCGTCCGTAATGCCGACATGAACGCCGTCTGCACCGGCCGCAATGGCAGCTTTCCAGTCATCGTTGACGATCAGCCGGACGCCGTACCGATGGCAGACCGCCGTTGCCAGCCGTGCTGTTTCCGTCAGCATTTCTGAAAATGCATGCTTTTCACGGAGCTGAATGATCGTTGCGCCGCCCTTGCATGCATCTTCGATTGCCGTCAGAAGATCACGCCCCCCGATGCAGCTCCGGTCAGTGATCGCATAGAGCAGCAGTTCATTTCTGCCGATACGGCACTCTGCCGCCTGACGCAGTGCCGCAAGCGCTGCCGCAGGATCTTCCGCCTGCATCATCGTACTCATGACACAGGCACCCCTTGCGCCGTTTCCGGTCACTGAGGGAAGGTTTTCCGGCGAAATACCGCCGATGCCATAGACCGGCAGTGCTGTGTCTGCACAGATTCTGCGCAAAAAGCCAAGTCCCCGGCCCGGCAGCCCCGCCTTGCAGCCCGTTTCAAAAATATGCCCGGCTATGAGATAAGAAGCACCGAGCGCTTCCGCTTCCCTGACCTGCGCAGGGCTGTGGCAGGATACACCAATCTCGCTGAACTGCCGGCGCAGATCACCGGAAAGCGTTTTCATCACCGGCAGCGGCAGATGCAGCGACTGCGCACCGAGCTTCTGCGCCGTTTCCGGATGACTGTGCAGCGTACAGGTCACACCGTACTGCCGGCAGACAGCCATGACCTGCTGCGCAAGCACTGCATAATCCGCATCCGGCAGCTCCTTTTCACGCAGGATGATTCTGTCGGGATGCGCTGCTGCAATCTGCCGGATTCTGCTGAGGTAATCCCCCCTGCAAAGTGTCCGGTTTGTGATACAGATGATATCAGACATAGAGATAATCATTCAGCACGGGCTGCAAGCCTTCGGCTTTCATATCACAGTACATCTGCTGAAGACTGCGGTTATCCGCAATCTCAAACTGTGCATCGCCCTCGTTGCCGTTCTCCTTTCCGGTATATTTGCTCTCATGATCGCCGATACCGGTCGAAACACCGGCCGAAATCTTAGTCGCAGCGATCTTTACGATGCCGTTGCGGAAGGCTGCGCTCTCCCTTGAGGAGACCGTAATGCCTGTGAACGGCAGGAAAATGCGGTATGCACAGAGAATCTGGCAGAGCTGCCGTTCCCCGACATCATGCGGATTGATTTTGCCGTTGTTGATGATCGGGCGCAGCCGTGGACAGGAAAGCGATACCTCAGCGTGCGGGTATTTCCGCTGGAGATAGTAGATATGCAGCGCCGAAGCGAGCGCATCTTTCCGGAAATCCGAAAGACCGAGCAGTGCCGAGCACGCCACGCCACGCATTCCGCCCATGAGCGCACGTTCCTGTGCATCAAAGCGGTACGGCCAGACACGTTTGTGTCCGGAAAGATGCAGCTTTTCATATTGATCCGTATCATAGGTTTCCTGAAACACAGTGACATAGTCAACGCCGCATTCATGCAGATAGCGGTAATCCCCGGTGTTGACCGGATAGATTTCGATACCGACCATACGGAAGTATTTGCGGGCGAGTCTGCACGCTTCCCCGATATACCGGATGTCGCTTTTGCTGCGGCTTTCGCCGGTCAGAATCAGGATTTCCTCCATGCCGCTCGCCGCAATGACCTGCATTTCATGCTCGATCTGCGCCGGCGTCAGGCGCATGCGGCGGATCTGGTTATAGCAGTTGAAGCCGCAGTAAACACAGTAGTTTTCGCAGTAGTTCGCAATGTAAAGCGGGGTAAAGAGATAGACCGTGTTGCCGAAATGTTTGCGTGTCTCGATGCGTGCACGTTCCGCCATACGTTCCAGAAACGGCTCAGCGGCAGGCGAAAGCAGTGCCTTGAGATCTTCGGCTGTGAGTGTTTGTTTTTCGAGTGCGTGCAGGACATCTTTTCCGGTATACTGCGCAGGGTCGTAGTCTGCGACCGCCGACATGACCTTCTCACGGATGTCCGACTGAATCTGCTCCTGCCCTTCCATATATGCCATGTGGTCGGTGCGGCAGCCCGGATCGTTTTCAAGCTGATGCTTGCGTTTGAGCGCTTCCGGCGAAAGGGATTCCGCATCAATCAGATATTCATTTTCCATCGTATCGCCTCTTTCAGTCATGCAGGAAACCTGTCAGCGTATCCGAGGGGGATGCGCCCCGGACAAGCACACGCCCAAGTCCGGAAAGATAAGCCGCTCTGCCCGCTTCAACTGCCTGCCGGAATGCGCCCGCCATTAACGGCAGATCTCCGGCAGTTGCAAGTGCCGTATTCGACATGACAGCCGCCGCACCCATCTCCATCGCTTCACAGGCCTGCGAAGGCCGCCCGATGCCCGCATCCACGATCACCGGCAGGTCGATCTCATCAATGAGAATCTGAATGAAATCTCTTGTTGCAAGCCCTTTATTGGAGCCGATCGGGGATGCCAGCGGCATGACTGTCGCTGCACCGGCGTTGACGAGATCACGGGCTGTATTGAGATCGGGGTACATATACGGCATGACGACAAAGCCCTCTTTTGCAAGGATTTCCGTAGCTCTGACAGTCTCTGCATTATCGGGCAGCAGGTATTTTGTATCACGCATGATTTCAATTTTGATGAAATCTCCGCAGCCAAGCTCCCTGGCAAGCCTTGCGATGCGGACAGCTTCCTCAGCACTTCGTGCACCGGAGGTGTTCGGCAGCAGCGTCACGCCCTCCGGGATATAGTCAAGGATGTTTTCCTGCTCCCTGGTATTGGCACGGCGCACCGCACAGGTGATGATCTCCGCACCGGCATACCTGACGGCCGCTTCAATCAGCGAGAGTGAATACTTGCCGGAACCGAGAATGAATCTCGAATGGAATGCATGTCCGGCGATGATGAGTTTGTCATCGTTCATGATCTGGGTTACTCCTTTCAGATGATCGCTGTAGATATTGTATCAGAATCATGATACAAGGTTCGCTAAAATGCGCAAAATGATCTGTGCCTGATGTGCGGCACAGACTGCAACCCGTGCCGAAATCAGGCCGAGCCCGTCCGCAGCATCGCTTTTTCCGTCACCGCAGAGATAGAAATGCGACGTGATGCGCTGCGTCCGGATGGTATTTGCCGTGTCCATGCCCGCCATGCCGCTTGCAGAAACAAGATACGCCTGCGGCAGATGCTCCAGCACACAGTTGACGAGCATTGCCTTCTGGTCGGCACGGTCAAATGCTTCACAGATGACCGGAAATTCCGCAAGCAGCTCCGGGATATTCTCCTCCGTGAGCTTTACTGTCTCTGAAGTGAGTTCACAGTAAGGGGCGATGCGGTGAAGTGTCTCTGTGAGTGCAGCCGTTTTGTACTGTCCAAGCTGCTCCGGAAAATACTGCTGCCGGTTGAGGTTTGAAATATCCACGCAGTCAAAGTCGATCAGATGCAGCCTGCCGATGCCTGCCCGTGCCAGATGTATTGCAACATTGGAACCAAGTCCCCCAAGACCGCAGACTGCGACAGCACCGGCTGCGAATTTCGCCTGCATCTGTGCACCGTGCCGCACACAGAGCGCTGCATACATTTCCTCTTTTGTCGGGATCGCCATATCAGCCACCCCCCACAAATCCGACAATCTCGACCTTATCACCGTCCTGCACGACTGTCGATGCATACTGTGCTTTCGGGACTATCTGCTCATTCAGCTCGACTGCGACACGCAGCGGATGATACCCGCCGTCTGTCACAATCTGCGCAATGCTCCTGCCGGAGACATCTGCCGGCTTCCCGTTGACTGTTACCATAATTCCACCTCCAGAATAAAAAAACAGGGAGCTGCACGCAAAAACACAGCTCCCCGCATTGATGGAGTAATATGTCCCTACGTTGGCATTACCCAAATCAGGTTAAGGGTCGAAGACTCAGGCGCCTTCCTCTCAGCTTTCTTAAAAGCTCCCCGTTGTATTTCTATTATAGCACAAAAAAATGCATTTGTCTACTCTTTTTTCGGATGATAGATTTCGCCTGTTTCAGCTTGTTCAGGTCAGGCATTGCTGTCGCCGTCTGCCGAACCCCGCATCATCACTATTTTGACAGACCGGCGGCAGGAAGCCATGCCGGAACGCTCCTCCGGGGATTCCGGCGCAGTGGATTTCTTCACGGATTTTACGCCGGAATCCCTGTAATGCCCTTTACTTTTTCATCCGGATGCGGTATAATAATACTATCAAGGCAACACCGCACAGAGCTGGTGGTGCAGATGCGCAGCCAGATTTTTCGTCAGATTGTATAGAAATGACGCCGCTGGGCTGGCGCCCAGCAAGGAATTTCTGTGCAAGATGACGGAAAAGATGCAAGCAGATGTGCC
>JAFXOO010000131.1 GCA_017528675.1 Oscillospiraceae bacterium
CTTGCAGGACAGGGGATTCCTCTTGCGGGCTTTGCGGAGGAGGAAGACGCCGGTGCGCCTGCGGAACTGCTGATTGCTGCGGCAGAGCCGGAGCCTGCGGCACTTTATGAGGAGCAGGTGACCTACAGCGATTATTACGATGCGCATAAGGATGACCCTCGTCCGGATGTCGTTCTGGATGTGGAGGGGCAGGCGTTCGTGTCCTATGACTGCAATGAGAGCGAGCGGGTTTCTGTGGGCAGCTTTGGTGCTGAGTACGGCACAGACACACGGGACAATGCGCTGATCTGGAATGCAGCGGACGGGAGCGTGACTTACGAGGCTGACATCCCGGAGAGCGGATGCTACAACTTTGCGTTCACTTACCTGCCGATTCCGTCCAATATGGCGAATGTCGAGTTCTCGGTTCTGATAGACGGAGAGGTGCCCTATGATACGGCCTCCCGTGCGACACTCGGCAAGATCTATGTCAATGACGGCGAGATCACGGTGGATTCCCGTGGAAATCAGGTGCGGCCTGCCCAGAAGCAGGTGGGCATCTGGCTGGACAAGCCGCTCATGGATATTGACGGCCTGTTCAATGATCCGCTGCTGTTCTATATGGAAAAGGGAAAGCATCAGATCACGTTTGAATTTGCAAAGGGCTATGTTGCAATATACCGGTTCCGGATCTACAACCCGGATCCGCTGCCGGACTATCAGACCTACCGGAGCGAAGTGCAGGCTTCTGTGACGCCGGAGACCACCCCTTCCACGCTCATCCGTATTGAGGGCGAAAACGCAATGTACAAGAGTGATTCCACACTCTATCCCACCCAGGATAATACAAGCTATCTTGCATCGCCTTCCAATCCGGCCAAGACGGTGTACAACACCATCGGTGCCGACAACTGGAAGCAGGCGTTGCAGACGATCACCTGGAACATTCCCGCTGCGGAGCTGCCCCACGATGGCTGGTACAAGCTGGGCATCAAGGCACGCCAGAAGGATATGCGTGGCTTTTATTCCAACCGCCGCATTTATATTGATAACCAGGTGCCCTATGAGGAGCTCGGACAGGTGCGCTTCTATTACGACACCAACTGGCAGGTTGTTACCCCGCAGGATGCGGACGGCAATGAATTCTTTGTCTTTCTGACGGGCGGGCAGGATCACACCATCACAATGGAGGTCATGCCCGGTGAGATTGGGGAGAGCATGCGTGTGCTGGACAATGCAGTGCTTGAGATCAACACTTTCTACCGGAAGATTCTGATGATTACCGGCCCGAATCCCGATCAGTATACCGACTATTATGTCCATGAACGGATTCCGGAGCTGATACCGCACTTCATGAAGCTGTCCTCGGATCTCAAACGCATCCAGAAGGAGATTGAGACCATGGCAGGCTCAAAGGGCTCGGAGGCAGCAGCACTGGAGAGAATGTATCTTGTGCTCGATGCCTGCATCGAGCGGCCGCTGCGCATTCCGGATTACCTTGGTCAGATCAAGGAGAACATCACCTCGCTTTCGGCGTGGATGGTGGATTACAGGGGACAGCCGCTTGAGGTGGACTACATCGAGCTGGCATCTGCTGACCAGAGCTTCGGTTCAGTCAGACACAATCCCATCAGGTCAGCGGGATTTGGCTGGAAGCGCTTTTGCAGTTCCTTTTTCGAGGACTACACCACACTGAGCGATGATGCAGGCGATGACGCCATCAATGTCTGGGTATCGCTCGGCCGGGATCAGGCAATGGTTGTCAAATCCATGGTGGAGTCTGAATTTACGGAGCAGTATGACACGCCCATTGCGGTCAACCTTGTGGTAGGCGGCGTGGTTGAGGCGACACTTGCCGGAAAGGGCCCGGATGTGGCACTGTTCCTGGGTGGTGAATTTCCGGTCAATTTAGCGGCAAGAGGGCTGCTTACCGATCTGAAGCAGTTCCCGGACTATGACGAAACGGTGCAGCGCTTTCAGGAATATGCAACTGTCCCGTACCAGTATGACAACGGTGTATACGGTCTGCCGCTGACGCAGAGCTGGGCGATGCTGTTCTACCGGAAGGACATCCTCTCTGAGATGGGCTATACCAGAGCACCGGAAACATGGGACGAGATCATCGACATGCTCCCGGCGCTTCAGCGGAATTATATGTACATGGGTCTTGTGCTGCCGGCCATCACGGGCATCTCGGCGGCTACGGAATCCGGTCATACCTTTGCAACGCTCATGCTGCAAAACGGCATGAATTACTACAATGATGCGCAGACCAGGACGAACTTCGATGATATCGTCGCTGTACAGGCGTTTGAGCAGTGGACTGACCTCTATACGAAATACGGCTTTGAACAGACCTACGACGGCTTCAACCGCTTCCGTACCGGCGAATATCCGCTGGTCATTGCAGACTACAATTTCTTCAACCAGCTTGCCGTGGCTTCTCCGGAGATCAAGGGACTGTGGGATTTCACTAAGATCCCCGGCACCGTACAGCCGGACGGCAGTATCTCGCATGCGGTGAACTCCACCTCCTCCGGCGCTGTCATCTTCAACAAGTGCAAGGATAAGGAGGGCGCCTGGGCGTTCCTGAAATGGTTCACTTCCAAGGATGTGCAGGTCGAGTACGGCACCCAGATCGAGGGCCTTCTCGGTCAGCTCGGACGCTATGCCACTGCGAACCGTGAGGCGGTCAGGGAGCTTGCCTGGTCGAAGAACGAACAGGAGACACTTCTTGCAGCACAGGAGGAATTGCAGGAAATCCCGATCATTCCGGCATCCTATGCGGTGACGAGAAATATCATGAATGCGTTCCGTGAGACGGTCAACCAGCACGAGAATCCCCGTGATACGCTGCTGTGGTACAACCGTGACATCAACAGCGAGATTACCAGAAAACGGGAGAATCTCGGTTTGCCGACACAGTGATACCATATTACTGAAAAAGGAGAGGTTAAGCTATGTGGCTCGTTTCAGTATTCAATAACTATGATGGGACCTATACGCTGTACTTCCGCACACCGGAGGCCGATCTGGCAGGTCTGGTACTGATGCCGCTTGTACTGATCATTCTGGGGGCAAGCCTGTTTTTCGGTCTGATCGACGTCAGTGCCTATATGGCGCTGCCGTTCTGCCTGTGCCTGATCGAGATTCAGCTGAAAACCATGTATACCACCAGTGAGTTGACTTCCTACCTGCTGACGATGGCGATGCTCCCGATCAAGCTCTATGCATGGACATCCGTCATCTGGACGCATGAAAAGCTCTCTCTGGCAACAGAGCATGTCATCAAGGATCCGTTCTTTGCGATCGTGTGGTGCATCGTCGGATTCGTTTATCTTGCAGTGCCCTGCTTCCGGGAGATCATCGAAGAACCGATGGAGAGTGTATCATTAGGCTCTGCGATCGCAGTCTTCTGCCTGATGATCGTCCTGGCTGCTTATCCGGTCTTTTCCGGCATGGCGGATTATCCGC
>JAFXOO010000132.1 GCA_017528675.1 Oscillospiraceae bacterium
AGAACTAATATTTTGAGTTTTTTGACAGACTGAAGCGCCTGTTCTGTTTCCAGAGCAGGCGCTTCGTGTTATGCTTCGGTTGTTTCAGACTTCGGGGACTGTTCCGGCTCCGGGTAATGCTCTACAGCACTTACCAGAATCCTTGCAGCACTCTCGATACCAAGCACCCCGCTGTTCAGGCAGAGCGCATAGTTTCCCTTGTCGTGCCAGTTGCCGCCAGTGTTGATGTTGTAGAACTTCTCACGCCGGCTGTCAATCCGGGGTAGTACCGTGTCGATCTCCTTGGCGGTGACGCCGTAGGTCGCCTGGGCATAGCGCAGACGGAAATCCCGCCGTGCATAAATAAATGCACTGAACCGGTACGGATTGTCCCGCAGAATCCAGTTGGCGCAGCGCCCCACAATCACACAGCTTCCCTGCTCGGCAAGCTCATTGATGATCTGGGTCTCGGTGATGTACAGCTTGTCGGAGACAGGAATGTTGTCCTCCATGGTTCTGGCTGGATTTGAATTCATCAGCAGAGCATAGAGGAAACTCTTGGGAGAGGATTCCTCGGCACCCTCCAGCTTTGTTACCGGCACGCCAAGCCGCTCGGAGGCCATTTCCAGGATTTCGTGGTTATAAAAAGGAATACCAAGCTGTTCTGCGACCAGTTTGCCGACAACGCTGCCGCCACTGCCGTATTCACGTTCGATTGTGATGATCGGATGCTTCATCTCGTCAGTCCTCCTTTGAAAAAAATCACCTGCAATTCTGAAGTGCAGGAATACCTATTGTTTATTATAACATAGAATCCACAAAAAATCATCCTGTTTTTTGAAAAAAATTACGGCAACATGGAATTTCTGCATTTTGGACAAAATCACCTGTCTAATTTTATGCAAAATGAAGAAAGAAATGTCTGCGGAAAATGGACAATACACCGGACGGATATGGCTTGAAAATTGGTAAAAGCACCGATTTTTCGGCAAGTTCACAAAATAGACATACTCTCTCTGCGGTGCAGTGTTATAATTTAATTAGTTACTATAAATGAGCACAGGCTGTCAAAACAGACGAAAAGATGCGGAGGCAGGGCGGTCACCGCCCGTTTAAGCTACCAGCCCGAATCTTTGATCTGGTGCTGATCGCCTATGCAAAGCGCAGCCCCTCTGTGTGGCCGCAAAGCCGGGCGTTATTACCAGAGTGCTCATGGATTATAGAATAACAGGAGGAAGATGTATGAAACACAAAATCATCCCGTCCCGCTTCGCTGCGCTGCTTCTGGCTGCACTGCTTGGCTGTACAGCGATGACAGGATGCGCTGAGGCCATCATCGGGCCTACGGATTCTGCAACGGAGGCCGTTTCTTCGGAAGAACAGACAGGGGAAAGTGCGCCGGATGCAGTTGTGGAGACTGTCCGTAATCAGCCTGCTACAGAGCCGCCCACCGAGCATGTCAGTCCTGTGGAGACTGTGACTTCCTCGCTGGGGGCACAGCTTGAGGTGGATGCCGTGCTCAACCGTGACAGTGCTGATGATGCGGGGAAGAATTATAAGGTGTCCCTCGACAATTTCATTGTGCCGGGCGACACGATTGAATCCTTTGTGTTCGTGTTCTATGCGGACGGAAATATGGGGACGTATAAGGGCGGCTGCGGGATTTCCGTGACGGATGACTGCCCGGAGGGAACGGACGGCTGGTATCAGTCGCCGGACTTTGAAACGCCTACGCAGGGCGGATTTGCTGAAGTGCGCTGGGATGTGCCGCCGGAGGTACAATCCTGCATTGCAGCAGACGGCGAGGTGCAGATCGGGTACTGGTGGGGCGGTGTCTCCACGGTCAATCTCCGGGAGATTATCTGCAATTACACACGCTCCGCTGAGCTGCCTGTGGATAAGACAGAGACAGTTACCGTCAGTGAAACGCTCCGGTTTGATGCGGAAGATGCCAGATATGCCAGCATCCCTGTCGGAGATCTGCTCAAGGATGACGGCATTCCGCAGGCCGTGACCTATCATATTGCTGCGCAGGCCCCGCTGAAGAAATTTGTCTGCGGATTTGGAACGGGCGGCGGCGGTGAGCCCTATACGAGCAGCAATTTCGCCATGCTGACGGATGCTTCTGATCTGACACTGACCTGGATTCTTCCGGAGACTGCAAAGCATACCGGTATCAGTGAGCTGGGAATCGGCTACTGGTGGGGCGAGACGGATGCAGTGACGATTGACTCGGTGACGGTGAAATACAGCACCGGCAATGAGCCGGGACGGGCGCCTGCTCCGGCAGAGCCTGACAACACCACAAAGAAGGAGGAAAAGCCCGTGATCAGTACCAACGGCACACAGGCTGCACAGATAGCAGCGGATATCCGGGTCGGCTGGAACCTCGGAAATACGCTTGATTGCTATGACGACAAGGGAAAGACAGCACCGGAGCAGCTTGAGACCTACTGGGGCAATCTCAAGACGACCAAGGCGATGATGGATGCCGTCAGGGCAAAGGGCTTTAATGCAGTGCGCATCCCGGTATCGTGGGGGAATCATATGGACGAATCCGGGAATATCGACAGTGCATGGATGGATCGTGTACAGGAGGTCGTGGATTATGCGGTGCAGGATGATCTCTATGTCATTCTGAATACGCATCATGAGGATGCACTCTGGATGCATCCGTCTGCGGCAGAGGAAAGCGCTGTTACGGCGAAGTTCGTTCGTGTCTGGGAGCAGATTGCAGAGCGCTTCAGGGACTATGACAGCAAGCTCCTGTTTGAAGGACTCAATGAGCCGAGACTGCACGGTACGTCCTCTGAATGGACCGGCGGTACCGAGGAGGAACGCAAGGTCATCAACCACCTGCAAGAGAAATTCATCAGCACCGTCAGAGCCTCCGGCGGCAACAATGCCGACCGCACGCTGGTTATCACGACACATGCGGCATCCATCACGGATTCCGCCATTGACGGGCTGGAACTGCCGCAGGATCAGAATATCATCGTTTCCATTCACAACTATGCGCCGTGGCAGCTTACCACCAAGGAATATCCGGATGTGCGCAGCTTTGACCAGGCCGGAAAGGATGAGCTGGACGGCCAGTTCGCCAAGCTGGAGCGCAAGCTGATTGACCGGGGTGTGCCGGTCATCATCGGTGAGTTCGGTGCGGAGGACAAGGGCAATACTGCGGTACGGGCTGCCTATTATGCGTACTATGTCAAGGCGGCTGCCGGACATGGAATCCCGTGCTTTATCTGGGATAACGGCAGCAGGACAAGCTATGGCCTGCTCAACCGGAGTGACAATAGCTGGTACTATCCTGAGATTGCCGATGCTGTGATGAATTCGCTGAAATAAAACCGGACGGATACAGAAATCCCCTGAAGCAGTGCTTCAGGGGATGCTTTTATGCGCCGAAATAGCAGTATAGCTGGCACGAGATCATGCCGTTGTAGAGCTTGCGGCGTTTGTCGGCCTTCCTGCCGAAGTGCTTCTCGAAATCGCCGTCTGCACAGATCACATACAGCGGTTCTTTCAGCACCTTGCCCATCGTGCGGTAGATGGCTCTTGCCGCATCCTGTTCGAGCATGCGCTCGCCGTAGGGCGGGTTACAGAATGTGAGCGCACCGGGAACCGGTCTGAAATCGGACACATCCCTGCATTCGATATGCAGGAGATCCGCCACGCCGGCTTTTTTGGCATTTGCCTCGGTCAGGCGGACTGCCTCCGGGTCAATGTCATAGCCATATGCCTCAAAGGAAGCGTTCCGGTCGATCCGGTCGAGTGCCTCAGCTCTTGCTTCACGCCAGACTTCAGCGGGGACGCTGTCCCACTGCTCTGCCGCAAAGCGTCTGTCAAGGCCGGGGGCAATCTTCAGAGCCCGCCTTGCTGCTTCGATCAGGAAGGTTCCGCTGCCGCAGAACGGGTCGCAGACCACGGAATCACTGCGGACTCTGCCGAGATCGAGGATTCCGGCGGCAAGTGTCTCACGGATGGGCGCAGCATTGGCATTTCTGCGGTAGCCACGCTTGTGCAGTCCCTCGCCGGAGGTGTCAAGGTAGAGACTTACCTGATCCTTGAGGATGGTGAACGAAAGCTGGTGAATGCTGCCGGTTTCCGGCAGAAAGCTGGTTCGGTGATACGCCTGCTGTAGCCGCTTGACGGCGGCTTTTTTCAGAATCTTCTGGCAGGCGGGGATGCTGTGCAGGGCGGAGTTGACGGAATGTCCCTTCACCGGAAAGGCATCGTCCGGCCCGATGAATTGCTCAAGCGGTGCACGGAGCATACCCTCGAACAGTGCTTCAAATGTATCGGCGCTGTATTCTGCAAGCAGAATCTGCACACGCTCTGCTGTGGACAGGCCGATATTGGCTCTGGCAAGGGTGGAGAGATCGCCTGTCCAGCTTACTCTCCCGTCCTGCACGCTGATGTCCTCACCGCCGATGCGTGTCACCTCGAACCGGAGTACCTTCTCCAGTCCGAAGTGGCAGGGGGCGGAAAAGCGGATGCTGCCGGTCATTCTACTACGCCTCCGTCATCGCCGCCGTTGTCAATCGGTGCGGGCGGCGGGGGAAGCTCCGGCTCAACAGGTTCAACCGGTTCGATATATACCGGCTCAGGCGGATCAGTCGCAACCGGAAGTGCGCCGGGATCAACCGGTACCGGCGTTGCAGGCGTTGTGGCAGCGCTGGTTGCACCGGTATGACCGGTCGGGTCATAGGCTCTGCATCCTTCGCAGACAGGCGCATTTTCTTCCTTCCAGTAGCCCATCACGCCCTTCGGGCAGTTCTTGCCGGCAATCTTGCCGGTATTCTCGCAGACAGCCGCCTCCACGATGCCTTCCTCAGGCACAGGGAATTCGGCATCGGATTCAATGGCATCGGCATATTCACCGATGACATTGTACCACATTCTGGCGGAGCTGATGCTCGTGTCGAGCTTCTGACGCTCGATATAGCCGATCCATACGCCGGATACGAAGTCCGGTGTCAGACCGATGAACCAGAGGTCGTCCCAGTTCTGGGTGGTACCGGTCTTGCCGACAACTTCCTTGTTGGCAAGCTGTGCTGCGCCGGCTGTACCGTTGGAGGAAACGACGTTCTTCATCATGCGGTTCATGATATAGGCGGTACGCTCATCCACTGCTTCATAGGGGTTGCCCTTGTTCTCATAGACGAGCTCGTGGTTGCCCTGCTCCAGGCGGGACACGATGTGGGATTCATACATCCAGCCGCCGTTGCCGTAAGGGATATAGCCGTTGACCATATTCTCCACGGTAACGCCGTAGGTCAGAGCGCCCACCGACAGAGGCGAGAGCGCCTTGTCCGTGTTGCCCTTTGCGTCAAGCTCATGGAGCTTCAGACCCATCTTGTTGGTGGTGAAGTCATAGACAGCCTCCGGCGTCAGCGTATCGACCAGACGTGCGGAGATGGTGTTCAGGGACTTCATCAGACCGTAGTACATCGGCAGATCCCGGCCGGAATAGTTGGTGACCTCGGAGTTGGAGGAGTAGTTCTTCGGCCAGATATCGCCGTTCGGGAGCTCGATACCATAGTCCTTGAGCTGGGAGCCCCAGTGGAACTCGTCGCTGTAGATGCCGTAGCCATAGCCGGCAAGCGGCTTGATGGTCGAACCGGGCTGACGGGGTTCCATCGTGGCGTAGTTCATGATGAGGGCGCCTTCCTTCTTGCCGATCGCACCCACGCAGGCGAGGATTTCGCCCTCGTAGTTCATGGCAATAAAGGCGCTCTGCGGATAAACGGGATCGTCCTCCTCGTTGATCTCGCCGTCCTTGTTGGTATCCCGTGTATAGCGGGCAGAATTCTTGATGCTGATGAGGTTGGAGAGGTCAAGATACTTCTCCTCGCAGTAGGTCTGCATCTTGGGATCAATGGTGGTGTAGATCTGGTAACCGCCGGTGTTGATGCGGTGCAGCGCCTCCTTGCGGTCGATGGAATAGGTCTCCATCAGATAATCCTCGACCTCATAGATCGCAGCGTCGATCGTCCAGCTTGTGGCTGCCTCATCCGGGTCGTATTCCTTGGCATTCCAGTCGGGATGCAGCTTCTTGAATTCGTCCGTATCGGCAAAGATCAGGTGCTCCGTCATGGAGCGCTGGTAATCATCATAGCTCAGGGCGCCGTTGGTGTACATCTTATACAGTACATACTCCTGACGCTCACGGTTACGGGTGCGGCCGGATGCGACCCACTCGCCGGTTTCGTCATCGACATAGCCTGCAAAGGGGTTGATCGTCTCCGGAGACTGCGGAATCGCTGCCAGAACTGCAGCTTCCGCCACATCGAGCTCCCAGACATCCTTGCCGAAGTACTTGATGGCAGCCGCTTCGATGCCGTTGGTCGGGCCGCCGAAGCCGATATAGTTGAGGTAGGTCTCGATGATCTTGTCCTTGGGATAATTCTTCTCCAGAGTCATCGCACGGAAGATCTCACGGATCTTACGGGACGGAGACGGATCGGCATCGCCGGTCACGTTCTTGATGAGCTGCTGGGTGATGGTGGAACCGCCACGGTCTGTATCCCAGAAGTTCAGCACGAGGTTGAGCATTGCGGCGACGGTGTTGCGGTAGTCCACGCCGTCGTGGGTGTAGAAGCGCTCGTCCTCGGTGTACACGAAGGCATCCAGCACATGCTGGGGGATCTCCTCAAACTTGACAGGAATACGCTGGGAGGTATTCTGCACCTGGTAGAGGGTCACGAGATTGCCTTCTTCGTCATAGCCATAGACATTGGTGTTGTAGGCGAGTTCCATTTCCTCAAGGGTGATGGTGGATGCTTCCTGTGCGAAATCAAGCACATAGATTGCACCTGCCGTAGCCACGATCGTACCGGTGATGATACAGATCAGGAAAATGGACAGGAAGGTCGAGAACAGGATGGAGAACAGCTTTTTGACAATCCGCCACTTACGGGAAGGTGATTTCCGTTTGGTGCGGCTCTCCTCGTCGGCGCTTCCTTTCTTTCTGGATGGTTTGCTCATTTTGATCATGGGTCCTTTCTTTTATGTCTCCCACGGAGGGAGCATCGTGACATAGTGATACATTATCATTATAGCACATAACGCCGTGTTTGTTAAGAGCTTTTTTTAAAAATCCCGTTTTTTTATGAAACATTGCACATGAGGGGCATCTTTTTGCATACAAATTGGCGCTTTATACAAAAATCATGCATAGATTCCGCAGGATCGGCAATACTACTGCAAAGAAACCAAAAGGAGGGATTTCGATGCAGAAGGTGATACGCCCATTCTGGATTCTGCTGCCGGTGATGGCGTTCTCAATGCTGGTGGTATGCGTGTCGGCGGGGAAGTCAGTGGAACACGAGAAATCTGCCGCAATTGCAAGGCAGTCTGTCCGAAAGACGGAGGAGCCGGGATATGTGCTCCGGGAGGCAGACGGGCATCTGGCACTGTACCGGGAGGGCGCAGATTCGCCCTACAGGGTGCTGGATACAGAGGTGTGGCTGCTGCCGGAGGAGGACAGGCAGGCGCTTGCTGCGGGCATCCATGCAGCAGATGAAGCAGAGCTGCGGCAACTGCTGGAGGACTGGGATAACTGAACGGCGGGGAAACCCGCTGTACATACCAGGTCTATTGCCGAAAAATGACGCAT
>JAFXOO010000133.1 GCA_017528675.1 Oscillospiraceae bacterium
CCGCACGGATGCAATACCGCAGGATGCCCGCTAAATTCTCCCTGGTATCATTGAGATACGGCAGCACCGGCGAGAGCCAGACAACCGTCGGAATCCCCGCATCCCGCAGCGCACAGAGCACCTCATACCGGCGTCTGGTTGTACAGACATGTGGCTCCACAATCCGGCAAAGCGCCTCATCATAGGTTGTCAGCGTCATCTGCACCACGGCTTTCGACTTGGCGTGGATGCGCCGGAGCAGATCCAGATCCCGCAGCACCAGATCGGATTTCGTGATGAGCGTCACACCGAAATCATACCTGTCAATCAGCTCCAGACAGCGCCGTGTCAGGCACAGCTCCCGCTCCTGTGGCAGATAGGGATCACTCATCGAGCCCGTGCCGATCATGCAGCGCTGCCGCCTGGAGCGCAGTGCCCGTTCGAGCAGCTCCGGCGCATTCTGCTTCACGGCAATATCCTCAAAAGCATGGTCCATCCGGTAACAGGTGCTGCGGCTGTCGCAGTAGATGCAGCCATGGGTGCAGCCCCGGCAGAGATTCATGCCGTTGTTTGCGGAAAGAATCGTTTTTGCGGTGATGCTGTGCACAGCGTGTCCCCTCCCTGCAATCCTGTCATGAGTTTCTAACCCAATTATATCCCATCTGCAAGCTCCCGTCAAGTGGATACCTGCTATTTTTTCAGAAGCTATTGCATTTTCCGGCAAAGTATGCTAAAATAGAAAAGGATTTATCCCAGACGACACCAAGGAGAGTACTATGCTGACAAAGCTATTGCAACGTGAGACATGTGCAGTCTGCCGGTCCTGCTGCCAGTTCAGCAGCTATGACATCTGGAGCACACCCGTGCTCAATGAAGAAACACGCCCCAAGGTACAGGCATTGCTGCCGGATGCGCAGTTTCTCCAGAAGGGAGAGAATGCATGGGTATTCCGTGTGGAGCACTTCGATGCGGAGGACAATTTCACATGTCCCCTGCTCGACCCCGCCAGGGGATGTATGCTCGGTGAAGAAAAGCCCTTCTCCTGTAGCATCTGGCCGATACAGATCATGGAGGTTGAAGGCAGACAGGTCATCACGCTTTCCCCGCTGTGCAATGCGGTTCTGAATCTGCCGTTCGCAGAAATCCTTCAGTTTGTACATTCAGAGCTGGCGGAGACGATCTTCGCCTATGCCGGGACACATCCGGAGGAGATTCTCCCTTATGACGGGGTATCTCCTGTTTTACTATGGAAATGAAACTAATTTCAGGAGGAACTGTTATGTCAAATCAAAGCTATGAAAGTCCGTTCTGCACCCGCTACGCCAGCAAGGAGATGCAGTATCTCTTTTCTGCCGACAAGAAATTCACCACCTGGCGCAGACTGTGGGTAGCGCTTGCCCGTGCGGAGATGCAGCTCGGCCTGCCGGTAACACAGGCGCAGGTTGACCAGCTCGAAGCCAATATCGAGAACATCGACTATGCCAAGGCAGCAGACTATAAGAAGAAGTTCCGCCACGATGTCATGGCACATGTGCACACCTACGGTGATGCATGCCCGGATGCCGCAGGCATCATTCACCTCGGTGCGACCTCCTGCTATGTCGGTGACAATACTGATGTCATCATCATGCGGGATGCACTCTCCGTGGTCAAGCGCAAGCTCGTGAAGGTCATCGCTCAGCTTGCCCAGTTTGCAGACAAATACAAGGCGCTTCCCTGCCTTGCCTATACCCACCTGCAACCCGCACAGCTCACGACCATCGGCAAGCGTGCCACGCTCTGGTGCAATGAGCTGCTGATGGATCTCGAGGATCTCGATTTCCGCATCGCATCCCTGAAGCTGCTCGGCTCCAAGGGTACCACCGGCACACAGGCTTCCTTCATGGAGCTGTTTGAGGGCGATACCGACAA
>JAFXOO010000001.1 GCA_017528675.1 Oscillospiraceae bacterium
AGATTTTTCGTCAGATTGAATAGAAATGACGCCGCTGGGCTGACGCCCAGCAAGGAATTTCTGTGCAAGATGACGGAAAAGATGCAAGCAGATGTGCCGCCAAGCCGTCAGGCGGGCTTTGTGCGGTATTGCCTTAAGAGACAAAAGCGTCTGCCCGGACGAGCAGACGCTTGTGTTTATGAAAATAAACCGGTACTGAAATACCTGTCACCCCTGTCGGGGAACACTGTCACGATATTGCCCTTTACGCCGGAACGTGCCAGTTTCAGGGAGGCGGCAAGTGCTGCGCCGGAGGAGGAGCCTGCAATGATGCCCTCCTTTTCGGCAAGCAGACGTACATGCGAAAACGCCTCGTCATCATTCATCTTGATAACCCTGTCGATCAGACGCATGTCCATTGTCTCTGCGATAAAGTCATTGCCGATGCCTTCGATGTTGTAATCATGGTGCTCACCGCCGCCCATGGTGCTGCCCTCCGGATCGGCCAGAACCCCCTGTACTGCCGGGTTTTTCTCCTTCAGATAACGTAGGATGCCTGAAATCGTGCCGCCGCTCCCTGCGCCGGCAACCACATACTGCACATCACCGCCGAGATCCTCCCAGATCTCTCTGCCGGTTGTCTCATAGTGCGCCTGCGGATTGCTCATGTTCTTGAACTGGTCGAGCGTGATGGCGCCGGGAATCTCACGGGTGAGCTCCTCAGCCTTTCGCTCTGCACCGAGCATGCCTTCTTCCCTGGGCGTGTTGATGACCTGTGCACCAAGTGCCCGCAGCAGTGACTGCTTTTCTGCCGAAAACTTCGTCGGCACCACAAACAGCAGTTGATAGCCACGGTTCAGCGCCGCAAAGGCAATGCCGAGCCCGGTGTTGCCTGCCGTACCGAGTACGATGGTCGCACCCGGTTTCAGAATGCCGGAGCGTTCCGCATCCCGGATCATGTAGAGACCGGTTCTGTCCTTGACACTGCCGGACGGGTTGTAGAGTTCGAGCTTTGCAAAGAGCTTTACATTCTCCGGAAGTCCGAAATGCCGCAGCTCCACCAGCGGTGTGCCGCCGATGAGCTCCTGCATGGAATGATAGAGTGCCATTTATTTCACCTCGCTGCCTTCAATTGCCTGACCGAGGTCGGCAAGGATGTCCCGGATGTCCTCGATGCCTGTTGACAGGCGGATCAGGCCGTCCGTGATACCAACCTGTGCACGGATGTCCGCCGGAATGGATGCATGTGTCATCGTAGACGGATGGCATACAAGGGATTCCACGCCGCCGAGGGATTCCGCAAGCATGACGAGCTTCAGACGCTCGAAGAAAGTCTCGATGCTGTAGTTTTCGTGCAGCTCAAACGAGATCATTACACCGCCGTTTCTGGCCTGTTTCTGGTTGACGGCATAGCCGGGATCTGTGGGGAGTCCCGGATAATAGACCTGCTTCACAGCCGGATGCTGCCGGAGGAATTCGGCAGCTTTCTGCGCATTTTCGACATGTCTGTCCATGCGCACGCCAAGCGTCTTGATGCCACGGATGAGCAGGAAGCTGTCAAACGGCGGGAGTACACCGCCGGTGGAATTCTGGATAAAGGCAATCTGCTTTGCAAGCGCCTCTGTTTTGACAACTGCAAGCCCTGCCACTACATCGGAATGACCGCCGAGGTATTTTGTCGCAGAATGTACCACGATGTCTGCACCAAGTGTCAGCGGCTTTTGCAGATAGGGCGTCATAAAGGTGTTGTCCACGATCACGAGCAGATCATGCCTGTGTGAAATATCCGCAATCTGCCGGATATCGGTCACGGTCATAAGCGGATTGGCAGGGCTTTCGATGATGACCGCCTTCACATCCCCGGTAATGGCTTGCTCGAAGGCTGCTGCGTCGGTTGTGTCAGCAATGCGGTAGGTGATTGAAAAATGGTCAAACACCTGCGCCAGCAGCCGGAAGGTTCCGCCGTAGACATTGCTTGAAATCAGCACACGGTCACCTGCATGCAGCAGGCTCAGCACAGCGGTGATCGCTGCCATGCCGGATGCAAAGGCGAAACCTGCATAGCCTTCCTCCAGCTCGGCAATCAGAGCCTCAAGCGCCTCACGGGTGGGGTTGCCTGTGCGGGAATACTCATAGCCCCGCATCTTTCCAAGGCCGTCCTGCTGGTAGGTGGAGGTCTGGTAGATCGGCACATTGACAGCACCGGTGCGTTCATCGTTAGAAATACCACCGTGAATCAGTGCGGTATTGATATGTTGAAACTGACTCATATATCTATCCTCTTTCTATATTATTCATAGCTGCGTCCGTTGGTAAAGACAGCAGACAGCAGACTGACGTTTTCCCACGCCCGCATGCCGTCGGCACGGTCTCTGAAGTAATGCTCCTGCACCTTTTCCGGCGGAAAGTAGGTGTCAATCTGGAAACCAAGCGCATAGAGCGCACGGGAGATTTCGCCATAGGTAAAGCCGCCCCGCATCGGTTCTCCGAGAATATCGGTGATGCGTTCCAGTTCAGCCACACGGGGCGGAAAGCCGTCGCCCTTCAGCGGGAAGTCAAATACCAGCACACTCCCCAGCGCAGACAGTGCGGCAATCTGCCGCAGGGTCTTCTGGAAAACGGGCAGCGTCAGGTAGTAACTCACCCCTAAGATGCTGAAAAATGTCAGTTTCTCTGTCGAAAAGCCAGCCTCAAGCAGACCGCCGATCATGGTTTCCTGCTCGAAATTGACCGGTACAAAATGCACATTCTGTGGAATGTTCCACTCCAACTGGCGGATGCGTTCGAGTTTGTAGCGCTGGGTATCCGGATGATCGACTTCAAAGATCTCGATTTCCGGGTTGGGATTGCGGAAGGAAAAGCTGTCGGCACCGGCACCGCAGATGACATACTGTACCTTGCCGGTCTCTGCGAATTTGTAGAGCCGGCTCTCGGTAAAGCGCAGGCGTGCCAGCGGAATCGGCGCAAAATAGCTGTTCAGAAATTGCGTCAGGCCGTCCCTTGTGCCGTCGGTGTAGTCGGTCAGAATTTGCTGCTTGACGGCTTCGTAGTGTTCCCATCCCATGAGGTCATAGGCAAGGTAATCGTCAAAGATTTTCTGCCTTGCCGTATTGGAGTGCCAAGCCCTGGCAAATGCGCAGAGCTTGGCAGTGTAGCTTTCCTGATTCTGTATCATATCGAGTAATTCTGGTTGCGCTCGTCAATGATGCGCTTGGATTTGTGTTCGCTTCTGGTGTCCAGTCCGCCGTCCGGGTGGATTTTCACTCTTGCAGGCTTTACACCGATTCTCGCCTTGAGTGCAGCGGAAAGCTCTGCTGCCACCTCGTCATCCGACTTCGGATTGCCTGCATTCTTCTCCACCTCAACGGCATAGCGGCAGGTATAGTTCTCCTCGAAAATGCGGATGAGATACTCACCGGTGATACCATCCAGATCGTGTACCACTGCCTCAATATCGGACGGGAATACATTGACAGCAGAGACAATGAACATGTCATCCTTCCGGCCGTTGATGTGGATTCTGCCGTGGGTTCTGCCGCATTTGCAGGGTGTCTGGTCGATGTAGCCGATGTCGCCGGTGCGGAAGCGGATGAGCGGGCGTGCCTTCTTCTGCAATGTGGTGTATACCAGCTCACCGACACTGCCGGGCGGCAGGATTTCGCCGGTATGGATGTCAACGGTCTCAACAAGGATGTGATCCTCTGCAATATGCAGCCCGTCGTGGTATTCGCAGTGCGCAGCGCAGGCACCGAAAATGTCGGACAGGC
>JAFXOO010000134.1 GCA_017528675.1 Oscillospiraceae bacterium
ACAAATTCCGGATTCGCCGCAAGATTTCTGAGCAAGCATACAAAAATCGCCATATTCCGAAAAAAGCATTGCATTCGGGCGTCTATCGTAGTATAATGTAAAGGCTTGCTGTGCATTCCCGTGATGCACAGCTTTCAAATCTTATCATGATGGAGATGAAACCTGCATGGCTCAGACCAGCAAACAACCGACCGAATACAAGCTCAAACCGAAGCTTTTCTCGGTCATGAAGCAATACTCCGGAGAACAGTTCGTGAAGGATCTGATTTCGGGCGTAATCGTGGCAATTATCGCCCTGCCGCTTTCCATCGCTCTGGCACTCGCATCGGGTGTGGGACCGGAACAGGGATTGTACACAGCCATTGTCGCCGGCTTTATTGTCTCATTCCTTGGCGGCAGCAGAGTACAGATTGCCGGCCCGACAGCCGCCTTCGCTACCATCGTAGCGGGCATCGTTGCCAGAGAAGGCATGTCCGGCCTTATCATTTCCACGATAATGGCAGGCATTATCATGGTTGTCATGGGGCTTTGCCGCTTTGGCAAGCTCATCAAGTACATTCCCGGCACAATCACCGCAGGCTTCACTTTCGGCATTGCCGTGACGATCGTCATCGGTCAGGTCAAGGACTTCCTCGGACTCACGTTCCGGAATGCCCCCATTGAAACGGTGGACAAGCTCACGGAAATTGCCCGCTGCATTACCACACTCAATCCCGCTGCGCTTGTGATTGGTCTGGTGTCCCTTGCGGTGCTGATCTTCTGGCCGAAGAAGCTTGATAAAATCCCCGCCTCGCTCATTGCCGTGGTGCTTGCCGCAGCGATCGTCAAACTCGGCAATCTGCCGGTGAACACCATCGGTGATCTGTATACCATCTCCTCCGCACCGCCGACCCTAACGCTGCCGGAGATCAACTTTGCCCAGATTCGGGCAATGGTGCCTAATGCGTTCACGATTGCACTGCTTGCCTCGGTCGAGTCACTGCTCTCCTGCGTAGTGGCAGACGGTATGATTGGCTCGAAGCACCGCTCGAACATGGAGCTCATTGCGCAGGGTATCGCCAACATCGGCTCTGCGCTGTTCGGCGGCATCCCCGCAACCGGCGCCATCGCCAGAACTGCTGCCAATGTCAAGAACGGCGGAAGAACGCCCGTTGCCGGCATGGTGCATTCGATTGTGCTGCTTGGCATTCTCGTTGTACTGATGCCATATGCCTCGCTGATTCCCATGCCGACCATCGCTGCAATCCTGTTCATTGTTGCCTATAATATGTGCGGCTGGAAGAACATCCGTGACATGATCAAGACCTCTCCTAAGAGTGACATCGCCGTGCTTGGCATCACGATTGTACTCACGGTGGCATTTGATCTTGTTGTTGCCATCGGTGTGGGCATGGTCATGGCAGCACTTCTGTTCATGAAGCGCATGGCGGATGTGACAGAAGCGCATGCCTGGGTGGATATTGACGATGAAGACACAGACCCTGACAACATTCTCCTAAAGCGTATCCCAAGACGTACCCGTGTATATGAGATCAACGGCCCCATGTTTTTCGCAGCATCTGATAAAGTGCGGTATATGCTTGATGACAAGGACATAGACGTACTTGTGATCCGGATGCGGAATGTCCCGGCAATTGATGCTTCGGGTGTTGCCTCTCTTGCAGATATTGTCAAGCGCTGTGAGCGGCACAAGGTCCATGTTGTGTTCTCGCATGTCAATGAGCAGCCCATGCATGCCATGGAAAAGGCCGGGCTGACTGCAACTGTCGGACAGGAGAACTTCTGTAGCCATATTGATACAGCACTCGTCCGGGCAGAGGAGATTGAAAACACCATTTCTGCCAAGGCATGATCTGTCCGCTTGCCGATAGCGGTTGTTTTTGGACGATGAGTACAGGGGAGAGCCCTGAACAATGTCAACAACTTAAGCTTTTTTGTCGGCTTGCGCCGACTCAGGAGGGGCTGCTCGCCCCTCCTAAACCACCCTCGGCATAAGCAGACAGCCAGCGAGCCTGCGAGCGCCGCTGGTCGCTTAAAGCGAAGCAGGGCGGTGACCGCCCTGCACCCGCAGG
>JAFXOO010000135.1 GCA_017528675.1 Oscillospiraceae bacterium
AAAAACTGCATAGACCGTGATGATGTTTGCCAGTCCGAGCTTAACGCCTGGAATCGGCACAAGATCCGGTATCCGCAGTTCAATTACAAAAATAATCAGCGCCAGCGACGTCAGCAGCGCAAGCTCTGTCAACCGTTTTGTCCGCATCACGAGTTTCCCTCCGCATACCGGATTACAAGCTTATTCGGGAGGCAGACGATCGGCAGGTTCTCCTCCCGGAGCACACCCATCCTGACGCAGGTATGGTCCGGACATCCGGCATCCTCCATGAAAATCTCGCCGTCACGAATGGTAACCAGGTTATAGCTCTCCCCTGTTTCGATGCGGATCTGCCTGTCCTTTTCCCGGTTCAGATCAAGCGTATACAGCACTTCCCCATTATGCACAATCTCAACCACAGAGGCACCCTTCGTATGAAAATGTCCCACAAGCAGCCAGATTCCTGAGCCCGAAAATATCGTCAGCACAAGAGCCGCCAGCACCGTCAACGGTTTATTCATTCCCGATCACCTCCACAGGCATACCGCTCTGGTTGCTGAAGGTTGCGGAAACGCCCTCCGTCAGCAGAATCCTGCCGTCATCTGTCACAAGCAGCATCTCAAAATCCTGCCGTCTCCTCCAATGCTCAGCCGCACGCTCTGTTCCCTCTACAAACAGCGCCGTGGAAAGCGCATCGCAGTCCAGCCCGCAGTCTCCGATGACGGTCACCGAAACCAGCCCGTTATCCGCCGGGCAGCCGTCTGCACTGTCGAGGATATGCCAGTAGCGTTTTCCTTTTTCCTCGAAATAGCGTTCATAATTTCCGGAGGTAATCACCGCCCGGTCTTTGATCTCCACCACGCCCAATTGTTCATCGGGCGAAAAAGGGTTCACAATCCCGACTTTCCACGGCGTGCCGTCCGGCTTGGCGCCGAGTGCTTGCACATTCCCGCCGAGCGATATAATCCCGGACTCCGCTCCCGCCTCCCGCAGAATGCGGATAATTTCATCGCCGGTATAGCCCTTCGCCACCGAGCCGAGATCAAGCTGCATCTCCGCCGGTACCGTGACTGTATCACCGTCAAGCTGAATCTTTCTGTCATCCACAAGCGGAAGCAGGGCTTCAAGCTGTCCGGCATCCGGCACATGCATCTCCTGCGTGGTAAAGCCCCATGCCTGCAACACAGGATAGATCGATATAGCCAGCGCTCCCCCGCTCTCCTCGCCGATTTCCTTTGCTCGGCGGATGACGGTCTCCGTCTCCGGACAGACCTGCACAGGAGCACCCTGCGCACTGTTAATCCTATGTATATCGCTGTTTTCAATATTTACGGAAAAGGTCTTCTCCAGTTCTGCGACACGCTCTGCCGCCGCATCAAGTGCTGCTCCGTCATCACTCGTCCAGGCTTTGAGTTCCATGTAGGTATCCATCGCAAACAGCGATGTGCTGTGTTCCTCCGGCACCGTTTTTCCGCAGCCGCACAGCAGCAGCGCCAGCGGAAGCAGTAATAGTATGCTAACTCGCTTCAAAGTGTCATCTCCGAATCATTCTGAAATTGTCATTGCAGCCACATCCACGCCGTTGCGCAGATCATCACTGTACTGCCTGGTGCACTGACGGTACGAGGCAAACAGCTTGCGGCATTTCTCCTCATCCCCATAGACCTTCCAGCAGCCAACGCATTTATACTCCTTTGCATGGTGGCAGATAAAGCCGTCCACATCCTCCGGCGGATAGCCGAGGAACAGCCCGATCTCATGCGGGAACTCCTCCGTGCCCCGCAACCGCTTTATCAGCCTCAGGATGCACTGTCCTGTTTTCTCCGGAGAATAGCCAAACCGGTGCAGGAGTGCCTTTGCCTTCCGGTCACGGAAATCCGCTGCAAGACGGGATGGCCGATAGATATAGAGCAATGCCTTGCGATTCTGATACCGCAGCGGAAGAACACGCACGCCCTTGTCCCTCAGGCGACAGTTCCAGGAGCGTACCGCTTCCCGCATCTCTGAAACGGAATCATATTCATAGCTCACGAGATTAGCGGTCTTGATGGCGGCCAGAGTGGGCGCACAATGCAGTACCATTGCAGCTTCTGACATAGCGTTCCTCCTTCAGGTTGCTTAATGCTAACTGATAGTTATTATAGCAGAAACGAAAGATTTTGTCAAGCTGTTTCACGAAATTTTTGCCTCCCAAAAAGAAGCAGCCTCCCCGAAGGGAGAACTGCCCTTGGCACACAAAGGAACGCCTAAGCCTACATGGGATAAGATGAGAAATAATCTTCCGAAGCAGTAAGCGGCAGCTATTCGTATCAAATTTAATATGAGAATTTTCTCACTTTCTATTGACAACACTTTAAATCTGTGGTATATTTTAAGTGAGAGTATTCTCACATTTTTATGAAAGGCGGCGTTATTATGGGGAATATTGAAGCGAAAGCTGTCATTGGTACGAACTCATGGGGCGGCAAGGCTTACGGAAAAGCCGTCCGGGGCAGCTATGTTCCGGATAGCGTGATAAAGGACGCTATGCGTGAAGCTGAAAAGCAGGGGCTTATGATATACGATCTTGCCCGTGATTACGGACTTGGCAAGGCTCAGAAAATGTTCGGCAGATTTGCGGCGGAGATCGGTAAAAATCAGGTCATACTATCTGCCAAATACACTCCCTTTACCCATTACAAGAAAAACTGCGTCCGCAAATCGCTGGAAAAGGATCTTGCGGACTTCAGGCGCAGCTATGTGGATATTTACTGGCTGCATCTGCCTACGGATATTGAACAGCACCTTGCAGAGATCATTGAGCTATACAAGGAAGGCTGGATCCGCAATATCGGCGTATCCAACTTCACACTTGAAGAATGCAGGCTTGCAAAGCATATACTTGACCAAGCAGGGATACCGCTGTACGGTGTGCAGAATCATTACAGCCTGATCTCCCGTGAATGGGAAAAGAACGGTCTGCTTGACTGGTGCAGGGAGAACAGCATATCGTTCTGGGCGTGGGCGGTTCTTGAAGAAGGTATGCTCACCGATCCGAGAGTTAAAACAAAATTCTCGCTGATGAAGTTCTTCATGAACCGTCAGAAACGGAAAATGCACGAGCTTTACAGAGTGA
>JAFXOO010000136.1 GCA_017528675.1 Oscillospiraceae bacterium
GCATAGCGGCAGTCCTGTAAGGTATCGCCCCAGACTTCATAGCCGGTCTGCACGTCGCTCAGGTCGTTCTTGTCGAGGTCATATTGCTTTACAGTCTGTAGATAGGGCGCAGGTGCGTCATAGTTACCAAGCTCAGCCGCAAGCGCCTGCTCATGGCGGATGACATCCCGGAAGGCGGTGCCCAGCACCTTGTCGGCCTTGCCGTAGTTGAGGAAGCCGTCCCCTGTGGACTGGTAATCCGGCGGGTAGCTTTCCAGTACCTCATACTCTGACAGATAGAGCAGGTCTCCGACCTCGCCCCGCTGCCCCTCCGGCAGATCCGTCCAGCGAAACAGCCAGCCCCGGTTGTCATAATTGGCGTTAAGGCGCACGGCGGTATAGGCGGTGGTGCCGTTCTCCTCCGGGAAAATGCCGGTGATGAGGAAATTGGCCTTGCATCTGGGCTTAGTAATGGTGATCGTGCCGTTCTCTGCCGAAAAATCGGCAGTCGTGACAGATAACGGCTCTGCCGCAGCCGTCACCGGAAGTGCCGGCATGGCAGCGGTGAGCATGGTGATGCCTGTCAGAAATGCAATCGTTTTTTTCATAAGATAACCCCCTTTGCAAATGATTGAATGGATTGGCTTAGAGTGTACTTATATTTCAACCCGTTCCCCGTCGGGGTTCTGGCGCAGATGTTTCATGATGTACTCCATCGCATCCATATCCCCGAACCCGTCGGATCGCAGGGTGAAGGAATAGTACCCGTCGTCCCAGAGCAGCAGTTCGGGGTCGCTGTAGACAGCAATGGCCGGAATGTCATAGCCGCTCAGGATGACATAATCCTCCGTCTGCAAGTACACCGTAAAGCTCGTGCGGCGGTGCTGCCAGAGTCTGAAGCTGCGGCCGCCATATCTCACATCAAAGACCGGTTCCTCCTCCTCCAGTGAGAAATCATGGGAGGTGCTGCGGGTGATGGTGATATTGTCGTCCATGCTCTCATACCGCAGATAGCCCTCCGGGGACGGTGCCACGCCGTCCATCCACACCAGGCAGCTCAGATCCCAGGAGCCTGCATCGGGCTTGCTGATCCGGAAGCCGCTGTATTCGGTCGGGTAGACAGGCGGCAGATCAACGGAAGGCGGATCGTTATCGGCAGGCGGTTCTGTCGGTACTTCCGTTTCAGGGTAGAAGGGTTCCGTGGCGTTCTCCGTCGGTAGTTCTGTCGGTACTTCCGTGGCAGGGTAGAGCGGTTCCGTGGCTCGCTCGCTCGGTGCATCCGTGGAGATGGTGCGCTCGGTCGGCTTCACGGGAGAAGTACCGGGCTGCGGTGCTCTCGTCGGTTCCACAGACTCGGTCTGCGCAGATGCTCCGGTCGGCGGTTCAGTCGGGTCGGGTGCATTGGTCGGCGGTTCGGTCAGGTCGGGCGGTTCGGTGGGTGCATCGGTATCCGGCAGGATGAGTGCCTCCAGGCTCTCTGTTTCTGCAAAAGCGCCGGTGGATGCTTCATCCGTTGCCGCAACCGAAGCGAACTGCGTGGGGTTCTCCGGCGGGATGGGCGTGATGCGCTGCTGCCTTGCCCAGATGCCGCCCGCAAGGCCGAGCGTGATGAGCAGACAGGCTGCCGCCATCATGCTGCGGAAGCCCGCACGGGACGTGATGCCGGGTGCAGCTTTGGGAGGCGCAGCCTCGCCCCGGTATCTGGCGAGGCTCCGGAGGTAAAGCGCCTCACTGTCGAACGGGGCAGCATTGTGGCTGGCGAGCTCCCGCTCCGTCACGGCATCCGGATGTGCTAACAGATCTTTCACAGATGGCATTGCTGACCCTCCTTTACTCAAATGTAATGTCCTCGCCGTCCAGCCGCTTGCGCAGCTTTCGTATGGCACGGCTGAGGCGTGTGCGCACAGCGATGGGACTCAGACCGACTCGTTCCCCGATTTCCCTGGCATTGCAGTCATAGTAAAACTTTGCGATCACGATAGAAGCATCCGGTTCCCCAAGCTCCCGGATACACGCAAGCAGGCGCTTCCGGAGCGCTGCGGCGTCGTGTTCCTGCTCGATATTCTCACCGGAAGGCATCGTCTGCCAGGGAGCCTCGTCCTCGGTGGGCACTTCCTTACGGGCAGACAGTCTGCGGTACATATCAATTCCCTTGCGCACGGAAAGTGTGCGGATATATCCTTCCATCTTACTGCTTTCAATGTGTTCGTAATTGCGGAACACCTCCGCAAAGACATCACTCACGGCCTCCTCCGCATCCTCATGGGTACCTACATGACGGATGCGGTTCCAGACAATGGTGTAAACATAGCTGCTATACCTGGTAAAAAGCGTTCTGAATTGCTCATCCTGTGATTCTGTATCATACAGCTCACGGTCTGGCTTCATGGCTTCACCTGCTTTTCAATCAAAATTTGCGCAATTTATGATTTCATATATAGTAATCGGATCCCGCTGTCAAAACGTTACAGGTTTTACAAAAAAAGTTTATGACAGACTTCCGCTTTTATTATATCGCTATCCGGATTCCATAGCGACCTGTTCTCCGGAATATTTACAAAAAGTTCACAAATGAAATAGAGCAGTTTTGACAAAACCACTTGCAAAAAGCGGGATTCTATGCTACAATGATAATAAGGCTGTAATGCAGGATTTTGCTGCACAGCAGCCTCCATCCAGGTTTCCTCTCTCCGGACTGCACTGACCGCTGCGGCGGGCTGCATCCGGAACTGCAATGGTTCGTGCAGAACCGCTGCACAGAACGCCGTTTGTACAGCAAACGCCTTTCCCCGCAGCACCGGCTTGCGTTTCGGGGAACAATAGTATGAAAAGGAGAATCACAGTCATGCAGTACGGTTACTTCGACCTTGCAAACAAGGAATATGTCATCACCCGCCCGGACACCCCGGCACCCTGGGTCAATTACCTCGGCTCCCCGGAGTATGGTGCGATTATTTCCAATAACGCTGCCGGCTACAGCTTTGTACAGTCCGGCGCAAACGGCAGACATGTCCGTTTCCGCTTTAATACCATGATGGCGCTTCCGGGCAGATATATCTACCTGCGGGATGCCGAAAACGGCGATTACTGGTCGGCAACCTGGCAGCCCGTCGGCAAGCCCCTTGACCAGTATAAGAGCGAATGCCGCCATGGCACTGCTTATTCCGTTATGACAAGCGATTATGCAAAGATCGCCACGGAGACCACCTATTATGTCCCGGACGGCCAGACCTATGAGGTATGGCGTATCAGAGTCACCAACAACGACACCAAGGCCAGAAAGCTCTCTGCCTTCGGCTTCATTGAGTTCACCAACGACAATAATTATGAGCAGGATCAGGTAAACCTGCAATATACGCTCTTTATCACCCGCACAGAGCGCAAGGGCAACAAGATTCTCCAGCACATCAACGAGAACTCCGGCAAGTGGGCGGACGGCTCCAACCACCGTGAACGCTTCTTCGGCGTGGCAGGCGCTCCGGTTGCGGACGGCTGCGGCAGTCTGGACAGCTTCATCGGCCCGTACCGCACCTACTCCAACCCGATCATGGTCGAGCAGGGCAAGTGCGATGATTCCATGAACTTCAACGCCAATGCCTGCGGTGCACTGCGCTGCGAGCTGGAGCTGGCACCGGGTGAAACGAAAGAGCTGATCTATCTGCTCGGTCAGAAGAACGATGCGGAATCTGCGGAGATTCTTGCACGCTATGAGAAGCCCGGCGTGGTAGACGAGGAACTCGCTGCCCTCAAGGCTTACTGGCACGGCAAGCTCGGCCATTTCGAGGTCGAGACTCCCTCTCCGGAATTCAACAACATGGTGAACGTGTGGAACGCCTACCAGTGCTTCATCACCTTCATCTGGTCGAGAGCAGCATCCTTTATCTACTGCGGACTGCGCAATGGCTACGGCTATCGTGACACCGTGCAGGATATCCAGGGTATCATCCACCTCGATCCGGAAATGGCGGGCGAAAAGATCCGCTTCATGCTCTCTGCACAGGTATCGAACGGCGGCGGTCTGCCGCTTGTGAAGTTCAATCACAATGCCGGCCACGAGACCTGCCCGGATGAGAACGACGAGAACAGTGTTTATGCCAAGGAGACAGGCCATCCGTCCTACCGTGCGGATGATGCGCTCTGGCTGTTCCCGACAATCGTCAAGTACATCGGTGAATCCGGCAACAAGGGCTTCCTCGATGAGGTCATCACCTATGCTGAGGAAGGCGGCGGTGAGGCAACCGTTTATGAGCACCTGAAGAAGGCCATCGAATTCTCCCTGAACCGCATGGGCGACCACAACATGCCGGCAGGTCTGCACGCAGACTGGAACGACTGCCTGCGCCTTGGCAAAAAGGGCGAATCCACCTTCGTGGCATTCCAGCTCTACTACGCCATGAGTGTCATCCGTGACATGGCAAAGGAAAAGAACGATACGGATTATATTGCCTTCATCGACGATGCGCAGAAAAAACTCGGCGCTTCTCTGGAGAAGTGCTGGGATGAGGACAGATTCATCCGTGGCATCCGTGAGGACGGCGTGATTGTCGGTGCCAAAAAGGATCCCGAAGCCAATATGTGGCTCAACCCGCAGAGCTGGTCGGTCATCTCGAAGTTTGCATCCCCTGCACAGGCTGATGCGGCAATGGAGAGCGTTCACAGCATCCTGAACACGCCCTACGGCGCCAAGCTGCTGGAGCCGCCGTATAAGGAGCACTACTTTGACGGCGCACTGATGCACATTTTCAATGCAGATACCAAGGAGAACGGCGGTATCTTCTCGCAGTCCCAGGGCTGGCTGATCCTGGCAGAGGGTCTGCTCGGACACGGTGACCGTGCGTTTGAATACTTCATGGAATCCGCCCCGGCATCGTTCAATGACAAGGCAGAAATCCGCATCATGGAGCCGTATGTACACGGTCAGTTCACCGAGTCCAAAGCTTCTCCGTTCGCCGGCAGGTCGCATGTTCACTGGCTGACCGGCACAGCCTCCACCGTCATGGTCGGCTGTACCGAGGGTATCTGCGGCATCCGTCCGGATGCAGACGGCATTACCATCAGCCCGTCCATTCCGGCCGCATGGGATGGCTTCCGGATGAAGAAGATGTTCCGTGGCAAGCTGCTGCGGATTGATGTGCAGAATCCGGCACATGTCCAGAGCGGCGTGAAGTCCGTGACCGTCAACGGCAAGGCAATTGAGGGTGCCTATATCAAGGTCTCCGACCTCGCAGACACCAACGAAATCGTCGTCACACTGGGCTGAGGCACAGTTCCGGCATCCCCCTGCTTTACCGGGCAGGGGGATGTTTTTTATCTTTCCCACAAGTTCACACCCTGCACCTTGTGAAAACTGTCAATTGTTATTCTCTGCCAAAAATGCTATACTTATATTAGATGCACTTAGTATTTCTGCACAAGGGGGTTGTTTCAATGATCAGAAAAAAACGCGGACGGGTCACGGCACTGGCGCTTACCGCTGCTATGGCAATGACACTGCCAGCCGGTCTGCTTGCAGATGCCGCCGGGGAGTCAGCACCCGGCAGCATCCTTGCACAAGATGACCCGGAGCCTGCTGAGGATGTGCCGGAGGTCGTCACCGGTTCCGCCGGTTCAGACCTGACCTTTACACTCAATACCAGAACCGGCCTTCTCACAGTTTCCGGTACCGGCAGCATGGTCTATACCGGCGGTTATTACAGCGAAATGCCGTTCTATGCCTACCGGGACTATATCAGGACTGCCGTTTTTGAAGAAGGCGTTACCTCGATCGGAGATTATGCCTTTCTCAAGTGTGCCAACCTGACTTCCGTCACAATTCCGGACACTGTGACCACGATCAGCACTGCCGCATTCAAAGAGTGCACCTCGCTCCGGACGCTCGTCATTCCGGATACCGTCACAAAGCTCGGCACATCGCTGTTCAATGGCTGCACCTCCCTGACGTCCGTTACCCTTCCGGAGGGGCTCACCGAGCTACCGGGGGGCGCCAGTACCTACGGCTTCTTTGAAAACTGCACCTCGCTGACATCCTTCACCATTCCCGCCGGCATCACCCGCATCGGCAACAGAGCCTTCAGCGGATGCACGGCGCTTTCCGCCATCCGGATTCCGGACACGGTGACAAGCATCGGCAACCAGGCATTCCAGGGATGCGAGGCACTGGAATCCGTTTCGCTTCCCGGCTCTGTCACCTCACTTGGCAGCGGCTGCTTCCAGAGCTGCCTGAAGCTTCAGTCTGTGACACTTCCGGCAGGACTGGACAGGATTTCCGCCTCTCTGTTCTCCGGCTGCGGGGCGCTTCGCAGCATCACGCTGCCCGAAACCGTGACTGTCATTGAAGAAAACGCCTTTGCGGAATGTACGTCACTGACCGGCATGCAGTTCCCGGACGGCATTGTCTCCATCGGAAGCAGCGCCTTCCAGAACTGCACATCCCTCAGAACCCTGCGCTTCCCGGAGGGGTTCGACAACATCGGCTCCCTTGCGTTTGACGGAACCGCCTTTCTTGCAGAGCAAGACGACCCCTTCGTCCTGCTCAACGGCACAGTCCTTTACAAATACCAGGGTCTGGACACCAGCGTGACCGTCCCCGACGGCGTCACCTCCATTGCAGACGGTGCCTTTTCCTCGGTCAGCGACCTGACCGCTGTCACGATTCCGAAGGGCGTCACCCGCATCGGCGCCGCCTTCCGGGGCTGCACCTCCCTGAAAAGCGTCACACTCCCGAACACCTTGCAGGAGCTCGGTGATGAAGCCTTCAGAGGATGCTCAAAACTTGAAAGCATCCTGCTGCCGTCAAGTCTGACAACCATCGGTGACAGGGCATTCTTTCAGTGCACGAGCCTGGGAATTGTCGATCTCTCCTATCAGAACAGCCTGACCCGGGTCGGCGGCAACGCCTTCAGCGGCACCCCCTACACGGCGGGGAAAACCGGTATGATTATTATTGGTCAGGCGTTGTACCAGTATATCGGCAACGAGGCAGACCCGAAAATCCCGAACGACATTGTTTCCATTTCTCCGGGGGCATTTGCCGGCAATCTGTCCATCGAGGAACTGCACCTGCCGGCATCCGTCAGGAGCATCGGCAAGCAGGCATTCATCGGCTGCCAGAACCTGAGCAGCGTGAATCTGCCGGACACTGTCACCGAAATCGGAACGCAGGCCTTCGGCTATTATTACTCAGACGGCAAATCCGGTGATATCTTAGCCTACCCGTTCACATTCTACGGACACAGCGGCAGTGTCTCTGAAGCCTATGTCCAGGACTCGGCATCCAGCTCCATTTCCTTTGTGAACATAGACAATCTGCAAGGCGACTGCAACGAGGATATCTTCTGGACTGTGAGCATTGAAACAGGCACGCTGACCATCTCCGGTACGGGCAAAATGCCTGAATATTCCAATCCCTACGGTGAAAACCAGGCTCCCTATTTACAGTATCAGAACATCATCACCTCTGTAGAGATAGATGAGGGCATTACCTCGGTCGGGTCATATGCCTTCTATAACCTGAAACATCTCAGAAGTGTCAGCCTGCCCGATGGTCTGACCTCGATCGGGGCGTATGCATTCGCCGGCTGCACCAGTCTTTCCGAAATCGCATTCCCGGACACCGTCAGGTCATTCGGGAACAGTGTCTTTGCCAGGAATATGGCGCTGACATCCGTTACACTCCCCGCCGGGATGACCAACTTCAACCCAAGAGCCTTCAGCGAATCCGGCATCACCCAATTCCTGATAGATGACGAAAACCAGTATTTCCAGAGCAAAGGCGGCGTACTCTACAGCAAGAATCTCACCAGGCTCGTTGCCTATCCGCAGGGCAAAGCAGACCATTCCTTCACCATCCCGGATACCGTCACCGCTGTCGGGGATTACGCCTTCTACAGGCAGCAATACTTGACCTCTGTCACATTCCCTGCAAGTGTCACCTCTGCCGGCGGCGGCATACTGTATGACATGCCTTCGCTTGAACGTCTGGTCTTTCTGGGCGATGTACCGGAAAGCCGCTCCCTGAGCAACGACCTTCCAAAGGAGAATATCACCTATTACTGCTATTTCGACAAGGCAGGATGGGAGCCGCTCAGAAGCTCCATGACATCGGTAACCTGGGTGGATCTTGCCGGATACGGCGATTCCGATACGCTCACCGTTGAGGCCGATCATACCACACTGAAGCCCGGTGAAGCATTGCAGCTTTCCGCCCGGCTCAATCCGGTCTATGCCTCTGAGTTTGTGTGGAGCTCCGATGCCCCCGGCACTGCCCATGTCTTTTCAGACGGACGGGTGCTTGCCCTGAATCCCGGCACGGTCACCGTGACAGCCGCAAGCCCGGACGGCCAATACCAGGGCTCCGTCACATTGAGAATCACCGGCAGCCCCTACGAAATTCCACAGCATGAGCTGCACGAACTGAGCGGAAACGAACTGGAGTACAGCTCCGCTAACACCGTTTTCCTGCCAATTCCCTGCAAAGAGCTGCGGGGCATCTATCTCCTGAACGGCACATCCCTGACGTTCCGTTCGCTCATCTCGCATGAGACTGAACCGGTCTGCACCTTCAGGCGCTGCAACACTGCCTATGCCGCCAACAACAAGCTCTATTACTCGGACGGCACCACATGCTATGTCTATGACCTGCTCTTGCAGGATACCGTCCTCCGGTTTCCGCTCAGCGGCTACAGCATCAATGCCGTCGGCGCTGATGCGCAGGGCAGAATCTATCTTGCCGGCACCAGCAGCCAGAACTCCAACGCCCACAAACTGTTCCTGTTCAACGACAAGGGCGAGCTGCTGTCATCTGCCAATTCTGAAGTCCAGATCTACAGCTTCAACGGCTTTGATGAGAGCAGCGGCAATTTCTTCATGGAATCGCATTACAACTGGGTTTACTGGGGCTACGATCATCCCGGCCATGCCGCCACAATGGGCAAGGTGCAGGGCAATGAGATCATGACGGTCAATTCCGGCACTTCCATACTCATGAGCGGTCTGATTACCTATAATCTCGACTGCATCGACTACCTTTGCCAGGACTGGTACTTAGAACACCAGAACAGTGTCTCCGTGGAGGGTGACCATTATCTGGTCACTTGCAGCACAACCTATGGCAGAAAGCAGGTCATTGACGCCGATGCGCTGAGCGGCTGCTATACCCTGACCAATCCGAAGCCGGATGAACCGGATTCAAACGAGGATCATGACACCGGCTCCGTCGGTACACGGTCTGCCTATAACGAGATCAACGACAGCATCATCACCTATGACGGCAATAAAATGCTCACCGAATATACAGATACCGGCGAAATCATCTCCGATTATGAAACAGCGCACTATGTCTTCAGCATGGAGCAGATGGACAACACGCTCCTGCTCTTTGAGAAAGAGGACGGCAAAAGCTATCTGGAGCTTGTGACATGGGACTCCCCCACCGAAATGCACATCAGCGGCTCCTCGGATACGCTTGCCGCCGGCAGCTCCATGCAGCTCACGCTCAGCTTCAACAGCTCCCTGCTCCCGAACTGCACCTGGAGCTCCAGCGACCCCTCCATCGTCAGCATCGACCAGAGCGGCATTGCCGTCGGATGGAATCCGGGTAAAGCCGTCATCACCGCAACCTCCAGCAACGGCCTGACCGCCACCTATCCCATCACCGTGACCGGTACGTTACCGGAGGCACCGGAATCTGCTGCCGTGATTGAGGATGCAACTGTTACAGATAACCAGGGCAGCAACAGCTACAGCACCTATAGCGATGTCGTCCGTTCCTACCTGCACGAGCTGCCCGACGGTACGCTCGAACGTGTGGAATCCACCGGCGAAGGCATTCTTGTCGAAACCTACCGGGACGGCCAGGTGCTTTCCCGCAAAACCCTTGAAAACCAGCTTCCCATTTTCGGCGGCTGCTTCTTCGGGTCGGATGACAACTTCCTCGTCTTCGGCCAGTCCAATCCGGAGGAAAGTGATGCCGCTGAGGTGCTCCGGGTTGTGAAGTACTCGAAGGACTGGGAAATCCTCGACAGTGCCTCTGTCTACGGCGCCAACACCTACATTCCGTTTGATGCCGGTTCTCTGCGCATGGCGGAGTATGACGGCACACTGTATATCCACACCGCCCACGAGATGTACGATGAAGGCGACGGCTTACACCACCAGGCAAATATGACCTTTGTATACGAGGAGTCCTCTCTCAGGCAGCTCCAGAGCTACTATGATGTCCTGAACCTCGACCAGGCAGGCTATGTCAGCCATTCCTTCAACCAGTTCGTCAAGACAGACGGCACCTCGCTGTACCGGGTGGATCACGGCGATGCCGCACCGAGAGCCGTGACCCTCACAAGATGCTCCCTGGACGGCAGTATCACGGACGTAGCCTACACCTATGCACTCCCGATCAATGGCTACGGCGGCAACAATTCCACGGGCGTTTCTGTCGGCGGATTTGAGCTGTCTGCACAGAATTGCCTCATTGCAGGCAATTCCGTAGACCAGGGCGACAACTACTCCGCCTATGGCCAGCGGAACATCTTCCTGAGCGTTGTCAGCAAGGACCTCAAGAACAAGGAGATCAAATGGATCACCAGCTATACCCCGGATGACCACATTTCCCCCGCAACGCCGCAGCTTGTCAGGATCAGCGAGCATGCCTTCCTGCTGATGTGGGAGGAATACAGGTCGGAAACCAACGAAACTGTCACCCGCATGTGTACACTCAATGCAGACGGCCAGCCGACATCCGAAATCATCACGACCTTCAAGAAGCTCTCTGACTGCCAGCCGTTCTATGCCAGTGACAAGCTCGTCAAGTGGTACACAACAGACGGCATGTCCCTGACCATCTACCAGCAAAATCCGTTCCTGATGCAGAACGAGGAGGCACCGACCGAAGCCCTCCCGACAGAGACTGACCCGCCTGAGACAGAAACACTTGCAACCGAACCGGTCGAGACTGATCCGCCTGAGACAGAAACACTTGCAACCGAACCGGTCGAGACTGATCCGCCTGAGGCAGAAACGCTTGCAACCGAACCGGTCGAGACTGATCCGCCTGAGGCAGAAACGCTTGCAACCGAACCGGTTGAAACCGAGCCTACAGAGCCAACACAGCCGGCAGACCTGCTGATTCCGGGTGACGTCAACGGCGACAGCCTGGTCAACGCCTCGGATGCGGCGCAAATCCTGATCGCTGCCGCCAACATCGGCGCCGGAAACTCCAGCGGTCTGACCATACGGCAGTGGAGCGTTGCCAATGTCAACTACGACAGCACGGTCAACGCCACCGATGCGGCACAGGTTCTGATCTATGCGGCGTATATCGGTGCCGGCGGGACAACCTCGCCCACTGACTATTTCAAGGTACCCTGACCGGCTGCCCGATGCAAACAAAAACCCGCCCCGATGTCATGACGGCATCGGGGCGGGTTTGCTTCTGTGGTTAGTTGTTTTCTTTTCTCGTTTTCACAACAATCGCTGTTCCGGCAGCAACCATCAGGGCGCCCAATCCGGCAACGAGTCTGCCGAAGCCGAAATATCCGGTCTGCGGAAGTTCCGCTGCGCTGCTGCCTGTATCCTCAGAAACCGGCTCAGGCATCACCGGGGTGTCCTCTCCGGTCGTACCATCCTGCGAAGCCGGTGAGGAATCCTCCTCTGTGGGTTCACTCTGCGAAGCCGGTGCAGATTCCTCCTCTGCGGGCTCACTCTGCGAAGCCGGTGCAGATTCCTCCCCTGCGGGTTCCTCCGGCGAGGAAGATGTTTCCTCCGGAACCTCGACCCCGGCAGGAGCAGACTCCTGGAAACCGATCATAAGCCTGGAATAATCCAACTGCTGCTCTGTGCAGTAATCCTCGATCATCTGAGTGAGCGCAGCTCTGTCATACTCTTGCAGGTAAGGTGCCTGGTCAAAAAGCATTTCTATGGTTTTGCCTTCAAATGCATTTTGGGTTTCCTCGTCCAGGTATGTTATATGGACTTTATAGCCCTGTTCCGCAAGAAATGCAGCAACCTTCTCCGCAAGCGCCCTGTCCTCCGGTGTCCCTTCCGGCATGGGCTCTCCGCAACAGATCTCCACAAGCTCCTCCCGGATCTCATTTTCCTGCATAAAGGCTCTGAACGCTGCACGGGATGCTTCCTCATCCGCTGTATAGCAGCTAACGAGAACCTTATCCTGACGCACACCATCCGGTGTCTCAAAAGAGGAGAGCTCTACAAACGAATTCTTTGTGAGAGGATTCCCGCTCTCCTTCTGCTCAGCCACAAACTGGCGCAGCAGCTCGCAGGCACGTTTGCGCTCCGGCGTTTCCTCATCCAGGAACTCCACCTTAACCAGGTAAGTACTCAGATGATGCTCCCTACAGTAATCCATGATGTCCGTGCAGATTGCATCACGGTCAGGCGCCGCTTCCCCGTCCGGTACCGGATTGAACTGCACCGATACTTTCGAGCCATCCTCCATCACGGTGCTGGCATCGTAGCTGTTTTGTGCAATCAAGGTATCCAGGGCATCCCGGATCACCTGGAGATCCTTCACAGCAAGATAATCCATCTCCACGAGATCCTCACTGATTCCATTCTCCTGCATAAAGGGCTTGATTTCGGCAAGAACTGCTTCTGCATCCTCAAAGTAGCACTCAACCAGCACCTTATTACGAACCTCATGATCCGCTGTTTCAACAGGAGCATACTGTACAAACGAATCCCTGAACAATTGATTCCCGCTCTCCTTCTGCCCGGCAATGAACTGGCTCAGCAGTTCGCCGGCACGTTTGAGCGTTGTAGCATAGTCTTCTTCTGAAACAACCGAGCCGGTTCCTTCGATTGTATCAACCACTGCACTTTCGGCATCTGCAAAAGCGATCGTTGGAGAAGCCAGGCACGAACCCACAAAGCACAATGAAACGACCAGCGGCACAATTCTCTTTCTACGCATAGTAATCAACCTCGCTTTCAATCAAAAACAACGCAGAAATCCCTTGCCGGGCACCAGCCCTGTACGGTGGTGCCTTACTATTAGTATAGCACATATTGGAAAAAAATCAATAGCGATCCGCAATTATCACAAATTTCTGCCTAAAATTGTTAATTTTACCAAATTCGGAACAAATTTTCTGACACAAAATCCCCTGCATCCTCCCATGGATGCAGGGGATTTCCCAATCTCCGGCAGGGACGGGCTTGTCTCCGCCCGTGTCCCGCCAAAGAAGTGACTGAACGTGGATTAGTCGTTGTTGTACATTGCAGCGAGTCTGGTCAGGTAATCGTAACGATCCTTTGCATTCTCCAGTGCAGCAGAGAACAGCTTCTCCGCACGCTCCGGATTCTCACGCATCAGACGGTTGTAACGAACCTCACCCATGAGGAAGTTTCTGTACTCGTCAATGTTCGGAGCCTTGGAATCGAGGATGAACGGATTCTTGCCTTCCTTCTTCAGATCCGGGTTGTAGCGGTACAGATGCCAGTAGCCAGCCATAACAGCCTTCTTCTCCTCAGCCTGTGCAGTTGCCATACCGGTCTTGATACCATGGTTGATGCAAGGTGCATAAGCGATGATGATGGACGGGCCGTCATATGCCTCAGCCTCACGGATTGCCTTCAGGCACTGGGCCTGGTCAGCACCCATAGCGATGTGAGCAACGTATACATAGCCATAGCTCATGGCAATACCTGCCAGATCCTTCTTCTTGACAGCCTTACCGGCAGCAGCGAACTGTGCAATAGCGCCGGTAGGAGTTGCCTTGGAAGCCTGACCGCCGGTGTTGGAGTAAACCTCGGTATCGAATACCAGAACGTTTACGTTTCTGCCGGAAGCAAGTACATGGTCAAGACCGCCGAAGCCGATATCATAAGCCCAGCCGTCGCCGCCGAAGATCCACTGGCTCTTCTTGCGCAGGTAATCCTTCTCAGCGAGGATTGCCTTAGCCTCGTCGCAATCGCACTGCTCAAGCACTGCAATCAGCTCCTCAGCAGCCGGTGTGTTGGCAGCGCCGTCGTCCTTGGTCTCCAGGAACTTGGCAACAGCAGCCTTCACCTCATCCTTGGTAGCCTTCTCAGCAAGTGCCTCAACCTTGGCAATGACTCTTGCTCTCAGGGTCTCCTGTGCCAGGAACATACCATAACCAAACTCAGCGTTATCCTCGAACAGGGAGTTGGACCATGCCGGGCCATAACCCTTCTTGTTCACAGTGTACGGTGTGGACGGTGCAGAGTTTCCCCAGATAGAGGAGCAGCCTGTTGCATTGGCGATGTACATTCTGTCACCAAAGAGCTGGGTAACGAGCTTTGCATACGGTGTCTCGCCGCAGCCTGCGCATGCGCCGGAGAATTCGAGCAGCGGCTGACGGAACTGGCTGCCCTTTACGGTAGCCTCCGTGAACTTCGCAGTCACCTCAGGCTTAGCGTCGATGGTTCTGCCGTAGTCGAAGCCTGCCTGCTGGTCAAGCTGGCTCTCAAGCGGCTTCATCACGAGCGTCTCGGTCTTGTTGTTTGCCGGACATACCTTGGAGCATACGCCGCAGCCGGTGCAGTCGAGCACGGAAACGGTCATAGCGAACTTCAGGTCGCCCATAGCCGGCTTCATAGCAGCCATCTTCATCGTTTCCGGTGCAGCAGCAGCTTCCTCAGCGGAGAGCGTTACCGGACGCAGAACAGCGTGCGGGCAGACATATGCGCACTGGTTACACTGGATACAGGAATCCGGATTCCAGGACGGAACAGTTACTGCGATACCACGCTTCTCGAATGCAGCAGAGCCGAGCGGAGAAGTACCGTCAGCAAGCTTTACGAAGGTGGAAACCGGCAGAGTGTCGCCCTTCTGTGCGTTGCAGGGGATCTGGATATTGTTTACGAAATCCTCAAGATCCTTGTTGGCAGCCGTTACCTTGTCCATGCCCATCTTGGTATCCGGAGCATCCTTCCAGGACTCCGGAACCTGAACCTCTACGAGGCCCTTGTAGCCGGCATCAATTGCCTTCCAGTTCATCTCTACGATGTCCTGGCCCTTCTTTGCATAGGACTTCTCGGCAGCCTTCTTCATGTAGCCGAGTGCTTCCTCAAACGGGATAACAGCAGCCAGCTTGAAGAATGCGGACTGAAGAATGGTGTTGATTCTGGTGCCCATACCAGTCTCCTGGCCGAGCTTGACACCGTTTACGATGTAGAACTTGATGTTGTTCTGGGCGATGTAGCGCTTTACCTGACCCGGCAGGTGCTTTTCGAGGCCTTCCATATCCCAGATGGTGTTCAGCAGGAAGGTACCGCCCGGCTTGATGTCGGTAACGATGTCATACTTGTCCATGTAGGACTGGTTATGACATGCCACGAAGTCAGCCTTGCTGATGAGGTAGGTGGACTTGATCGGGGTCTTGCCGAAACGCAGGTGCGATACGGTTACACCGCCGGACTTCTTGGAGTCATAAGCGAAGTATGCCTGTGCATACATATCGGTATGGTCACCGATGATCTTGATGGAGTTCTTGTTTGCACCAACGGTACCGTCAGAGCCGAGACCCCAGAACTTGCAGGAGATTGTGCCGGCAGGAGCGGTATCCGGGTTGAAGGAAGCGTCCAGGGACAGGTTGGTTACATCGTCGTTGATGCCCAGGGTGAAGCGCTTCTTCTCGGTGTTCTTGAACACAGCGATGATCTGGTTCGGGGTGGTGTCCTTGGAACCCAGACCATAGCGGCCGGAGTAGATCTTGACAGCGTCGAACTTGGAATCCTTCAGAGCAGCCACAACATCGAGGTACAGCGGCTCACCGAGGGAGCCCGGCTCCTTGGTTCTGTCAAGCACGGAGATCTGCTTTACAGTATCCGGCAGTGCTTCAATCAGCTTCTCAGCAACAAACGGTCTGTACAGACGTACACGAACCATACCGTACTTGCCGCCGTTTGCATTCAGATAATCAATAGTCTCCTCGATGGTATCCGTTACGGAACCCATAGCGATGATGACATGCTCTGCATCTGCTGCGCCGTAGTAGTTGAATAGCTTGTAGTTGGTACCGATCTTTGCATTGACCTTGTCCATGTACTTCTCGACAACTGCCGGGAAAGCATCATAGTAGGTGTTGCAGGCCTCACGAGCCTGGAAGAAGATGTCAGGGTTCTGTGCAGAGCCTCTCTGTACCGGATGGTTCGGGTTCAGAGCATTGTCACGGAATCTCTTTGCAGCGTCCCAGTTGAGCATCTCAGCCAGATCAGCGTCATCCCATACCTCGATCTTCTGGATCTCATGAGAAGTACGGAAGCCGTCGAAGAAGTGGAGCACCGGCACTCTGCCCTCAATCGTGGACAGGTGTGCAACAGCAGCCAGATCCATAACCTCCTGCGGGTTGGAGGAGCACAGCATTGCATAACCGGTCTGACGACATGCATATACGTCGGAATGGTCACCGAAGATGTTCAGGGCATGCGAGGATACGCAGCGTGCAGAAACGTGGATAACGTTCGGCAGCAGCTCACCGGCAATCTTGTACATATTCGGAATCATCAGGAGCAGGCCCTGAGAAGCGGTGTATGTGGTGGTCAGCGCACCAGCGGACAGAGAACCGTGAACAGCACCGGCTGCACCGGCCTCAGACTCCATCTCAACTACAGTTACAGGATCGCCGAACAGATTCTTCTTGTTCTGTGCGGACCAGGTGTCGGTAACCTCAGCCATTACAGAAGACGGTGTGATCGGGTAGATCGCAGAGAGGTCTGTAAACGGATAAGACGCCCAAGCAGCGGCGTTGTTACCGTCCATGGTTAACATTTTTCTTGCCATGGGTATATTCCTCCTAAAAAAATGAAATTCTGTTAGGCACACTAACAGTACCTTACATTATCTATAATAGCACAAATCGGCAATTTTGTAAATACCCTTTTTGTAAATTTTTACGGATTATTTTGCATGTTTCCGACAAAAGGCACACATGAACTATCAAAAGACCTTGTTTTGGACGGCATTCTGCACAATTACAGCATGTCAACTTTTAGCATATTAAACAAACATTGAGATGCATAGTCATTTTTTTATCAATTTCCCTTGACGAATTGTATTTTTTGCGCTATAATATCTATAGTGTTATATACGGATCACGTATAATTAACACTCGTTTTGTTGTCTCCTTTCTTTTGTTCTACACAAAATTGCTTTCATTTTATCTGTACTGCCAGCCGGAACGTTGTTCCGGCTCCTTTTTTACACTGCTGCAAAAGCCCCGATGACACGCATCATCGGGGCTCAGCTTGTCGATAAAGTCCTTTTTCTGGTGCTGGCGCACCGTGAGGCGCCCCACCCCCAACCCCCTCCCCATCGGGGAGGGGGCTATATTGCGGGGTCTTCGACCCCTGCACCCTGATCAGGGCTGCC
>JAFXOO010000137.1 GCA_017528675.1 Oscillospiraceae bacterium
CGCCGGAGGAAGAAGCACAACAGCGCCCGCATCTACGGCGTACTGATTATGCTGACAATCATCTTTGTCACTTCGATTTCACTGGCAATCGGTATCATTGAAGTCGGAAAGGATATGCTCGGCATCGACGGTAAGGAAACACTCGTCATCTTCAACATCAAGGAGGGCGAGACAACCAGTGAAATTGCCGAAAACCTGAAGGAGGCCGGTATTATCCGCATCCCGAAGGCGTTTGTGTACTTCACACGGCTTTCCAACGATGATGCAAACTTCATTGCCGGCGACCATCAGGTCAGCAGCGCTATGGCCTATGAGACAATCATCAGCGAGCTGACCGGTAATGCCATCGGTGAGGACAAGACTGTGGTTGACGTCATGTTCCCGGAGGGCATCACGCTCAACGATGCAGCCAAGAAGCTGGAGGAGGCTAATGTCTGCGAGGCTTCGAGATTCCTGTATTACTTTAATGCGGGTGACCTCGGCTATGCGTTTGAGGAGCATCTCAAGGGCGTGAACACAAAGCTGAAATTCAACCGCATGGAGGGCTATCTGTTCCCGGATACCTATACCTTCTATGAGGAGATGGAGCCGGACGATGTGTGCCGTAAAATCTATGTCAACTTCAATGCCAAAATGAAGCCGGAATACTATGACCGCATCGAGGAACTCGGTACCGATCTCGACAAGATCATCACCCTTGCTTCCATGATTCAGGCAGAGGCTTCCAATGTGGACGATATGAAGGACATCTCCTCCGTTTTCTGGAACCGTCTGAACAATCCTGACCTCATCCGGAAGTTGCAGTCTGACCCGACTTCCAAATATGTCGAAAACACCATCAAGCCGAACATCGAGCTGGATAACCAGTCCATCTATGATGCCTATGACACCTACATCTGCAACGGTCTGCCGGCCGGTGCCATCTGTAATCCGGGTATTGATGCCATTGAGGCTGCGCTGTATCCGAATGATACCGAATACTTCTATTTCTATGCAAATGTGGATACTGGTACAACCTACTTCGCAAAGACCCTCGCTGAGCACAACGAGAACATCCGCAAGGTCAAGATTCAGCGTGGTGAAGAAGTGCCTGAGGAGGAAAACGAAGAAGGTGAAGGCGAAGAAGCCGGTGAAGAAGAATGATGCGTCCGGAGATACTTGCCCCTGCCGGTGACAGGGAACGTCTTGAGGCGGCACTGGACTTTGGTGCAGATGCCGTCTACCTCGGCGGTCAGATGTTCGGAATGCGGGCCGGTGCACCGAATTTCGATGCGCAGGCACTCTGCGATGCCGTCGCTATGGCACACGCAAGAGGTGTGAAGGTCTATCTGACTGTCAATACACTGCCGAGAAACCCCGAAATGGCGCTGCTGCCGCAGTTCCTTTCGGAAGCAGTCAATGCGGGGGTGGATGCGCTGATTGTGGCGGATCTGGGCGTATTCCACACCGTGCGGAAGCTCTGTCCGGAGATGCATGTCCATATGTCCACACAGACCGGCATTGTCAATTATGAGACTGCCAATGTGCTGTACGAGATGGGCGCCAGACGTGTTGTGCTTGCAAGGGAGCTCAGCCTTGAGGAAATTGCGGAGATTCGCCGGAGAACACCGGAAGATCTGGAAATCGAGGTATTTGTGCACGGCGCAATGTGCGTATCCTTCTCGGGACGCTGCCTGCTGTCTGCCTACTTCACTGACAGGGATGCCAACCGGGGTGCCTGTGCGCAGCCATGCCGGTGGAAATATGCGCTCGTGGAGGAGAAGCGGCCGCATCTGCCTATGCCCATCGAAGAAACGCCGGAGGGAACCTATATTCTCAACGCACGGGATATGTGCATGATCGACCATATCGACAAGCTTGCTGAGGCGGGCGTGAGCTCCTTCAAGATTGAAGGACGGGCAAAATCTGCCTATTATGTGTCGGTTGTGACCAATGCCTACCGCATGGCGATGGATGCCTATCTGGCAAATCCACATGATTTCAGGCTGCCGGAATGGATTCACAACGAGGTCTTTAAGGTCAGCCACCGGCGCTACTGCACTGGTTTTTTCTTCGGGCATCCCAATGCCTGTCAGTATTACGAGAATGCCGGATATATTACAAACTGCGAGGTTGTCGGGATTGTGGAGCACTGCGAAAACGGACGGGTCTATGCAACGCAGCGCAACCGGTTTTTCCGGGGAGATACGGTGGAGATCGTAGCTCCCGGAAAGCAGCCTGTGACCGTGCAGCTCGATGAACTATATAACGGTGACGGTGAGGCGATTGAAACCGCCAATCACGCTATGATGGCATTCTCCTTCCCTTGCGGGACGGAATTCCCGCCGCATTCGATCCTTCGCAAGCCGATTGCAGAGGATACGGAGGATAAGAAAATACAATAGCACTTACAGGAATGCCGGCGCTTTCCGGCATTTCTGATTCTATAAGGCAACACCGCACAGAGCTGGTGGTGCAGATGCGCAGCCAGATTTTTCGTCAGATTGTATAGAAATGACGCCGCTGGGCTGGCGCCCAGCAAGGAATTTCTGTGCAAGATGACGGAAAAGATGCAAGCAGATGTGCTGCCAAGCCGTCAGGCGGGCTTTGTGCGGTGTTGCCATAAAGCATGACTGATATTGATTGGAGGGTAATTATGAATCTACAGCGTGGACAAAGAGGAAAACTGGAGGGTCAGTTCAATCTCAATCAGCCGGTGACTGTGAAAATGCAGACGGTCGGCGGGGCAGTGTATGATTATTGCTGCTTCGGCGTGGATGAGGAGGATACGCTATCGGATGACCGATATATGGTCTTTTATAACCAGCTACAGTCTCCGGGAAATGAAATCTCCTACCA
>JAFXOO010000138.1 GCA_017528675.1 Oscillospiraceae bacterium
ACTGCAACATAGGAATCCGCAGAGCTGCTCCAACTGAAGTCACTCTCCATGGCTCGTTTTACAAGTGCCTTCCAACGTTCTGCGTCATCATAGCATTCCTTTGCACGCCGGCAGGCATCGAGCATATCGTGCGCATTATAGGTCTTGAACGTGAAGCCGTTGCCATCATTGTCACCGTCATCCTTGACGGAATCCCGCAGGCCGCCGGTCTCACGCACAATCGGAACAGTACCGTACCGCATCGAAATCATCTGTGCCAGTCCACAGGGTTCACTCTGTGACGGCATCAGGAACATGTCACAGCCCGCATAGATCTTCTTGGCAAGATCAGGCTGGAATCCGAGCGTGACGCTCACCTGATGCGGATATCTCCACTGCATCTCCGAGAAAAAGTCTTCATAGATCTTCTCTCCGCTGCCAAGAATCGCAAATTTGAAGCCGAGCTTCAGAATGTCCTCGAATACAAACCGTATCAGGTCAATCCCCTTGTGAGAAACAAACCTGGTCACTATGCCAATAATCGGCTCATCGCCTTCTTGCAGGCTCAGTTCCTGAAGCAGAGCTTCCTTGCAGACCCGCTTTCCTTCCGGTTTCTCCGCAGAATAGTGAGCAGCAATCAGGCTGTCTGTCTCCGGGTTGTACAAATCCTGGTCGATACCGTTCAGAATGCCGCAGAGTTTGTACTGCTTATTGACAAGTATCCGGTCAAGACCGTGGGAATACCATGGATCAAGAATCTCCCAGGCATAACTGGGCGAGACGGTCGTGATTTTGTCACATGCTTCAATCGCACCCTTCATCATATTGATGGCGCCGTCATATTCAAGAATACCCATGTGATACAGCGGAATACCCATAACTTCATTCAGTACTTCCCTGCCGTAATTTCCCTGATACTGAATATTGTGAATGGTAAATACATGCTTGATATTCTGGTATCCCTGCTGGTACTTATAAAACACTTGATAGAATACCGGAATCAAGGCTGTCTGCCAGTCGTTTTCGTTGATAATATCCGGCGCAAAATCAATGTAACGCAGCATCTCAAGAACCGCTCTGGAGAAGAATACAAACCGCTCGCAGTCATCGTAGAAGCCGTACAGACCATCACGCCCGAAGTAGTATTCGTTATCAATAAAGTAGTAGGTTACGCCGCACCAGATGGCAGTAAATATGCCACAGTACTGCTTGCGCCAGGAAACATCAACGGTAATATTCGTCAGGAATGTCAACTGCGCACGCAGGTCAGGACGCATGGATTTGTAGAGTGGAATAACGACCCGGCAGTCATGTCCTTTGTCCCGGATCGCACGGGGCAAAGAACCGATGACATCTGCCAGGCCGCCGGAGGCTGCAAAAGGAACAGCCTCACTTGCGGCAAACAGTATATTCAAGTCATTCACCTGCCATATCAGATTTTTGCGTTTTTGCCGATATAAAGCGGATAGCTGTCGGAACCGGTCAGCACTCTGCCTTCAGTTGCCTCCACATTCTTATCAGTAATGACGGCCGTCAATGCACAATTGCTGCCAATAACCGTTCCCTGCATCAGGATGCAGTCACGGATAACGCTTCCCTTCCCGACCTTTACGCCACGGAACAGGATGCAGTTCTCAACAGTGCCTTCGATCACACAACCATCGGCAATCAGAGAATTGCTCACCTTAGCATCGAGGCCGTACTTCACAGGGCCGTTATCACCGATTTTCGTGTAGATCGGTGCGTTCGGCTTGAACAGTGCGCCTCTGTTCTGAGGATCAAGCAGCGCCATGTTGGCCTCAAAGTAGCTCTTTACAGAGTCAATGCGGGAGAAATACCCCTTGAACTCAAAGCCCATGAGTTTGAGCTCGTCCACTTTCGCCTGGAGGCAATCACGGATCAGGCTGTACTTGTTACGGCTCGTGGCGTCCTTGACAAGCTTTGCCAGCAGATCCTTGCGCATCACATACATATCCAGGCAGATATTGCAGTCACCGGCAATCTTCGGATCAATCAGCACCGACTTGATTCTGCCCTCTGCATCCATCTCAAGCACATCCACACAAGAGCCGGATTCCTCCGTATAGCGGAACTTACCGTAAACTGCGGTAATATCCGCACCAGTCTCGATGTGCTGCTTGATGACTTCTTCAAAGTTGATGTTGCAGACATAATCGCAGTCCGCAAGGAGCACATACTCACACTTGGAGTGCTCCACATAATTCCAGACATTGTTCAGCGCTTCCAGACGTCCTCTGTAAACGCCGTCGCCAAGATTCTGGCTGAACGGCGGCAGAAGGTGCAGACCGCCTTTTTTACGGGAAAGATCCCATTCACGGCCGGTGCCCAGATGATCGAGCAGCGAT
>JAFXOO010000139.1 GCA_017528675.1 Oscillospiraceae bacterium
CAGATGCGCAGTCAGATTTTTCGTCAGATTGTATAGAAATGACGCCGCTGGGCTGGCGCCCAGCAAGGAATTTCTGTGCAAGATGACGGAAAAGATGCAAGCAGATGCGCCGCCAAGCCGTCAGGCGGGCTTTGTGCGGTGCTGCCGAAAGCCATGGGAGGTAACGATGGATCAGAAATCAACCATTGAAGCTTTGCTCGAACAGGGCAAATCCGAAGGAAAATTAACAACACGCCAGATCTCAGCAGCACTGGAGGAAATGGATTTTGATATGGATCAGCTCAATTCCTTCTATGACCGCTGCGAGCAGCTTGGCGTCCAGATTATTGATGTAGAGGAAAAGCCTGACCTTGTGAAGCTGGATATGGACGAATCCTCTGACGAGGAGCAGGACGATGCTGACGGTTCGGAGCGGGTTTTCACAGACGACCTGGTCAAAATCTATCTCCGGGAAATCGGACGCATACCGCTTCTGACGAATGAGGAGGAGATTGAACTCTCCCGTGTGATTACAGAGGGAACGCCCTTGCAGGCAAAGCGTGCACAGCAACGCCTTTCCGAAGCCAATCTGCGGCTTGTTGTCTCCATCGCCAAGAAATATGTCGGCAGGGATATGCCCTTTCTTGACCTCATTCAGGAGGGCAACCTCGGTCTGATCAAGGCAGTGGAAAAATATGACCATAGTAAGGGCTTCAAGTTCTCGACCTATGCCACATGGTGGATCCGTCAGGCCATCACCCGTGCCATTGCAGATCATGCCAGAACAATTCGTATCCCGGTGCACGTTACGGAACTGATCGCCAAGATCAAGAAAAATGCGACCCAGCTTCTCCACGAAAACGGCTATGAGCCAAGCCCTGCGGAGATCGCCCAGCGCATGGGCATTCCGGAGGAACGTGTCCGTGAGGCGCTCAATATTGCACAGGTTCCTGTCTCCATGGAAACTCCCATCGGTGAGGAGGAGGATTCGCATCTGGGTGATTTCCTCCCGGATGAGGCAGCAACCATCCCCGATGAAGCCGCTTCCAATTCAATGCTCAAGGAACTGCTTGACCAGGTGCTGAACACCAAGCTGTCAGAACGTGAGGCAAGTGTGCTCCGTCTGCGCTATGGCCTTGAAGACGGCCGCTGCTACACACTGGAGGAAGTTGGCGCCATATTCAATGTCACCCGTGAGCGTATCCGCCAGATTGAGGCAAAAGCACTCCGGAAAATCAGACCCAGCGCAAACAATACACTGCGCTCATACATGTAATGCTCGCATTCCATTGCCGTCACATATGACGGATACCGTTTCCGGCAGATGCGGGTCTGCCGGACATGTACTGTGTAAAAGGATAACAGAAGACAGGAACCAGAACAAGGAGGATTATTATGGACAAGAAGTCTACCATTGAAGCGCTGCTCGAACGTGGCAAGGCTGCCGGTAAGCTGACAACGCAGCAAATCTCGGTGGCACTGGAGGAAATGGATTTTGACGCCGATCAGATCAATTCCTTCTATGATAGCTGCGAACAGCAGGGCATCGAAATCATCGACAATAATACCATTGATGAGAATTTCGACCTCAACAATATTGACATCAACGAAAATCCGGATGAGGATCTTGATGCAGCCATCTCCACCGAGGGACTTGCCGTGGACGATCCGGTGAAAATCTATCTGAAGGAAATCGGCCGTGTACCGCTGCTGTCCGGTAATGAGGAAGTAGAGCTTGCCCGTGTCATGGTCGAGGGTACGCCCTTGGAGGCAAAGCGTGCCAAGCAGCGTTTGTCCGAAGCGAACCTCCGTCTGGTTGTTTCAATCGCCAAGAAATATGTCGGCAGAGGTATGCAGTTCCTTGACCTGATTCAGGAGGGTAACCTCGGTCTGATTAAGGCAGTCGAGAAATTCGACTATAACAAGGGGTTCAAGTTCTCGACCTATGCTACATGGTGGATTCGTCAGGCCATCACCCGTGCCATTGCCGACCAGGCAAGAACCATCCGCATTCCGGTGCACATGGTGGAAACCATCACCAAGGTCAAGAAGATCTCCAGCCAGCTCCTTCACGAAAACGGCCATGACCCCACAGCAGAGGAGATTGCAGAACGGCTTGAGCTGCCGGTAGAGCGTGTGCGGGAAATCCTGCGGATTTCTCAGGATCCGGTATCCCTCGAAACCCCCATCGGTGAGGAGGAGGATTCCCACCTCGGTGACTTCATCCCCGATGACGACGCACCGGCTCCTGCCGATGCTGCTTCCCATACACTGCTGAAGGAGCAGTTGGAGGAAGTGCTCTCCACGCTGACTGAACGTGAGGCGAACGTCCTCAAGCTCCGCTTTGGTCTGATCGACGGCCGCTCCCGCACGCTTGAAGAAGTGGGTGCGCAGTTTAATGTTACCCGTGAACGCATCCGCCAGATTGAGGCCAAGGCTCTGCGAAAGCTCCGCCATCCGAGCAGAAGCAATAAGGTACGGGATTTCTTGGACTGATTCATCACATAGTAAAAAAACGGAGAACCGCATAAGCGGTTCTCCGTTTCAGCTTGTCGGTAAAGTCCTTTTTCTGGTGCTGGTGCACCGGTGAGCGCCCCACCCCCAACCACCGCCAACAACTTAAGCTTTTTTGTCGGCTTGCGCCGACTCAG
>JAFXOO010000140.1 GCA_017528675.1 Oscillospiraceae bacterium
TTAGCGAAAACAACCCCCGGCAGGTGTTGTTTAGGAGGGGCGAGCAGCCCCTCCTAAGTCGGCGCAAGCTTAAGGCAACACCGCACAAAGCCCGCCTGACGGCTTGGCGGCACATCTGCTTGCATCTTTTCCGTCATCTTGTACAGAAATTCCTTGCTGGGCGCCAGCCCAGCGGCGTCATTTCTATACAATCTGACGAAAAATCTGACTGCGCATCTGCACCACCAGCTCTGTGCGGTGGTGCCTTAAGTTGTTGGCGTTGGGCAGGGGAGGGGGCTCATAGGTGCGTCAGCACCATAAATCGGTCTTATTTTTTAGTTGACAATGAACGGAAAGTGTGGTATAATATTAGAGCTACCGGTACTGCCGTGAGACAGTTCATAACTGAATAGATGAATGACATATGCGGGTATGGTGAAATTGGCAGACACGATAGATTTAGGTTCTATTTCCGTAAGGAATGCAGGTTCAAGTCCTGTTACCCGCATCCTCAGCATACAATGGCTGACCGGTAATGGTCAGCCATTGTTCTTTCACAGGAAGGATTGCGGACTGTCAGGATTGATTCCGTGACCGTTGTGTTAATTATGGGTCGCACCCGTTGCACCAGTTGTACCTGCCGGCCCTGGCACACAGCAATATCGGATCATCTCCTCGCAGCACGGGGGTGCAGGGGTGAAGCCCCTGCGAAATACCCCCCTCCCCGATGGGAGGGGGTGGGGGTGCAATGCCAACAACTTAGAGTAAAAAAACTGCGGGTGCAGGGCGGTCACCGCCCTGCCGAGGGTGGTTTAGGAGGGGCGAGCAGCCCCTCCTGAGTCGGCGCAAGCCGACAAAAAGCTTAAGTTGTTGGCATTGGGTGGGGCGCTCCTCGGTGCGTCAGCACCAGAAAAGGACTTTATCGACAAGCTGAGGGCTGACCAGTCTGTTGGTCAGCCCTTGTTTTCGCATAATTCGCCGGCAGTTGCAGCGCAGCTCTCAGCATTTTCCTACTGCAAAAGCTCTCTTTTCATCATGCACAAGTCAAATACATCCAGTACTCCATCCTCGTACAAATCCCCCATGTCCGGGTTGGCAAGCCTGGTGCCGTCATTCAGGAGCCATCTCTGGAGAGTGATGAGATCCTTTACGCTGAGTACCCCGTCAGCGTTAACATCTCCACGGAGGGAAGCGGTCTGTTCTGTCGGGTATTCATAGACAACCTCGACCTTCGTATAGACTGTTGTGATTTCATCGTCAATTTCCTGCTCCATCTTCTCAGAGGAAGCCCACCACTGCTGCAACTCCACTTTCCCGTCAGCGATTCTGGCATTGACACGGTCTTCCTTGTTCTTGAAGGTTCCGTCAAATTCTACTGTGGCAGTCGAACCGGAACCCAGCTTGAGGCTGTAGCTTTGGGAGGTCCAGAACTTTGTCCCGGCCTCATCAATGGCGTTAATGGAAAGTGCACAGCCTGCACTTCCCCAGCCAGAACCGGCACTCGATGATACATCTGCCGTCATAACGATTTTCTTCAGATGCTCCGGGTCTGTGATCGGGATTTCAACATAGCCGTTTTCATTGAGCAGGTTCATCGGATCATCAAAGACCACAGATTTACGTTCCGGCTCGGTTTGCGGCTGCACATCCAGCGGCTTGTCGGATATTACAACCATGGCAGCAGAATAGGCGGGGAGTGTTACCGTAACGGAGTTCCCTGACACATCAACGACATCAAGCAGGCGCACATCAGTGGAATCGCCGTAAACGGCATAGACTGCTGCCTCCTTATATGCTTTCTTGGCACCATCGAGTACAATTGTTGCGTTCTCTGCGGTCTTCTCCTCCTTGTTCGTCACCATCACTGTCACAGTGGAGGTATCTCCTGCGTCAATCGCAGCATATGCACTTGCCCTGGAGACATCCTCTGTTGTGGTTGGCAGGAGGGTATCTCCGAACTTGCTGCCCTTGCCGTCATAATTTGTGTAGAGATTCAAACCGGAGAAAATGTATCCGCTGCCGCCCCAGAGCGTCGCAAAATAGACGCCCTGATCGGCATAGCAGCCGAGTGCTTCTGCCTGTGCGATGGTTCCGGAGATATCCTCTGCGCCGCCAAAATTATACTCTGTAATGCCAAGTTTGGTGCCCGGATAATACTTGTCAATCGAGGCCTGAACCGTTGGCAGGATCGGAACATTCTTCTGACACCACTGGCCAATCCAGCTATTTTCCTTGAAGCCCTTCTCATAAAGCGTGCGCACGGACTGCACACGGTCAGCAGCGCCTTCACGGGCTGATTCGGAATAATAATGAATATCCAGCACATCGAGCAATCGTATACCAGCCTTGTCACTTGCCTGCTTCATCTGGTCAAGATAGCAGTCGAGATACCAATGATAGCCATTTTGATCCCGTAGTGTTTCCCATTCGTCGGAATCATCGGAATCCGCCAGATGGTCGTAAGCTGTATAGCCGTAAAGCGACGGGCCGAAAACTTCTGCGTTGGGGTCGAGTTTTTTCACGGCTGCTGCCATTGTGATGGATTTTTCCGCAAGCTCTGCAATTGTAACCGGCTGCGGATGAATCCGGGAGTGCGTGTTTTTCCAGAGAGCCGGTTCGTTGTCCAGGCTATAGCCCTGGATACCGGTCGCAGTCTGAGAATCGCCAAGTGTCCGGATGAGGTAGTTGACATATTCATCCATATAGACCGTCCCGTCATCCGGATCAGGGCTTTCTGCATAAGGAGCGCCTTTTACAAGTTCAACCTTGTTCCAGCGGGCGGAGGGTGCAGCCTCCGCCTCTGATACAGTGCCGTCCATATCGGCGGCAACATACCCGGCGAGCTGAAGCGTTGTAAGCTTGTAGGTAAAGCCGTACTTTTGCCCCTCCTCTGAAAGTACCTGCGCACAGTCGGCGGGTCGGTCGGATTTTGAGAGATTGTTGTCTGAACTGTATTTCCAGTCAGAGCCTGCATTGGATGCATTTGTCTCCCAGTTATAAGCGGTCATGCGGTTTCCGCCCTGACGGACAGCGTTGACAGCCACCTTGGAATAATCCTCCTGATGACCGTACTGGTTGATGCCATAGATATACGGGCTGATGGGCTTTCCGTTACTTGTCATATCGACTGTGACGGACATGTCATAGCTGTCAGCAGCAAACGCATTTACAGATGGTAACATACTGACAGCAGCCAGTACGATTGCAGACAGCGCTGCAAGTGCTTTTTTCATGATAATACCCTCCTGAACTATTTCTATTTTTCATCTTCCCCCCACCAGGAAACCTGGGGAATGCTGTTCGTGTTGTGTCCGGTTTCATCCCGGAACATCCCGACAGTGAACTCCTCCCAGAGCGGATCCCAGTATTGCAGATAATTACACATGGATTCCGCAAGCGTCAGAATCATTACCATTGGCGGCGTATGATTGAAGCCGTACATGATTGATTCGCCTTCCTCAGCATCTACCAGCACACGCCATACAATCCCGAAACGATCAAGCCGGTCAATGATGTACTGCGTTTTATCGAGCGGGAGATTCAGCCGTGAGGCAATGACCGGCACAGAATGCATTTTATTGCGTCGGCCGCTTCCCAGGTAACTGATAATGCGGATGGCATCTTCGTCAGCCAGAGTCCGCAGAAACCGTGCCATGTTTTTGGTGTTGGTAAAGTAATGGTTGACCCCGTCCTCCGGCTTCTCCACAAAGAAAAAGTACCGGAGATCAGGGTTGAGCCGGGACATCATGACTTCGTGATCGGTTTTGATACCGGCGAAAGTCTCACGCTCAAAGTTTTCCCGCAGCCGGCCGGCTTCATCGCCATTGGGGTCATAAGCGCAGATAATGGCATAACAAAGTTCCATGATGATCTGTGAACGCTTTTCGGGCTTGGCTGAATGGATGGCGTTGTGTATGAGCTGCGGCAGATCTACGGCAGCATCCGGTTGTTTCACACCGAACAGTGCGTCTATCGAAGTGCCAAGCACTCTGGCAAGCTGCGGGAGCAGTTCTGGATCGGGATAACTTGTGTTTTCCCACTTGGAGACTGCCTGCGGGGAGACATTCATCCGATGTGCGAGCTGTTCCTGTGTCAGTCCCAGCTCCTTGCGGCGGCGGACAAGATTTTTACGAAATGTGGTTTTGTTTTCCATCATAATGATCACTCCGGAGCGGGCTGTTCTGCCCTATGATTTCAGAATATCACATTCTGCGGTAGAGTACAAGCGAAACATTTTCTACATAATTCTACTGTAGAGATACGGTGTAGAGAGATGGTTGAGTCTTTTCTTAAAAAAGAACCGCCTCTGCAACGGCATCAGCGGTCGAAAGGGTAACGAGGCTGCCGGATCTGTCTTGTTTCCGGCAACTGCGTTCATGTTGTATATTGTCTGGAATACAGTTGATCTGACGCTATTCGGAATCGAATCCCGGAAGATAGTCGATCAATTCAAGTCCGGCATCCGCAGCCAGCCGGCGGCATTGTTTCTCCGCCACCGGATTGCAGAGCCGTTCCGGCTGGTGCGCATCGCAGCCGATGATTGCCTTGCACCCGATTCCGGCAGCAAGCGACAAGAAATGCGGATTGGTATAATGACGATGTTCAAACACGCCGAGCAGATTGATTTCAACCGGAATGTCATGTTCTTTCAGATAGCGGCACAGCCTTTTATAATGCTTGTCATAGATTGCCTGGCTGCCGGTAAAGCCCATCAGATCCGGGTGGGCAACATAGAGATACCGTCCTGTTTCCATACCCTCTATGAGGGAACTGATATAGGCATCAAGCAGCGCCTCATCATGGACGGGCATTCCGGTATAGAAACCTTCCGGTTCGGGTCGGATGAAATGCTGGCCAAGTATCTGGTAATCGACCGGATAGTCTTTCAGCAGCGCTTCCTGGGCAGGAAGCAGCTCCGGAGAATACTCAGACTCAAAGCCGATATAGATTGTGATATCAGAGGCGTATTCTTGTTTCAGCCGCAGCAGGGAAGTGAAATACCCATCCACCTGTGCCGGCGTCATCCGGGTAGCCGAAACATAGCCGTCCGGGTAGAGCCAGGGACAATGGTCAGAAAACCCAAGTACCTTCATTCCGCCCCAAATGGCGCTTTCTACATAAGCTCTGTCCTCACCCACAGCGTGGTTGCACCGGGATGTATGCGTGTGATAATTGGCGAGCATATTCCGCATCCTTTCTGTTATTCTGTTCCGGCTCCCTGCTTTGCGGCATAGATCAGAACGAGGGCAGCATCCGTAGCGCTGACTTCACCATCTTCGTTGTAGTCTGCTCTGGAGAACCAGTTTTCATCGGGGAGCTTCGGTGACTGACCGGCGCCGACCTGAGCGGCGTAAATCAGAATCTGAGCGGCATCAGAAGCATTGGTAGTCCCGTCAAGGTTGACATCACCTGCTGTGAACGATTCATCCGGGTCGTTGATGAGCAGCGTGTATTTTGTATCCGGCAGTCCGCCCTGCGAAACCTGCAACGTCAGCTTCATCGGTTTTCCAGTATAGGGAATATCTGTCAGAACGCCGGAGGGCAGCTCCGTCCCGTTCATTGTGACGGTGCCGGCTGCAATCGGCATGATTTGCAGGCTCTTGCTTTCTTCACTGGCGTAATACCGGAAGGTGTCCGGGTACATCTCATCCCGGAAAGCATACCAGTAATCACTGTCCTCTTTGAACAGAAGGCTGGAGATTGCGGCTTTTGCCATTTCATAGTGCTGAGAACAGATGATGGGAACCTCTGTCTGTGCATAGGCGGTGACTGTCATCTCCTGATTGACGGGAATGGGCTTTGTGTAGAGCTGGAATTCTCCATCGTCAATCGCATAGTAGATATCAGAATCTGTGTGTGTGCTGAGTGTGAGCTCCGTACCGGGAGCAATGTACTTGTGATAATCTGAAAATTTCACGGTGCAGCTGTCTCTTGCGACGGCTTTCATGCAGATGTTTCCGTACAGTTCTGTATACACCGCAAAGCTGCCGTTTTCATCATCGTATTCCGATACAATCTCACCGTCAAGATAAATGTCGTGCCACTCTTTGCCGTCGGTACTGTAAAAGCTTTCACCTTCGTTAAAATCACGCTTGATCATGTCGATGGTCACCGAACTGTCACTGGAGTTCTCACTTCCGTCCGGTTCGTACCATACACTGTTGGTGGCTGATTCGCACGGAATCAGAAATCCCTGTTCCTGATTGGAGATCTGAGCGACGATAGAAAACCGCTCGCCCTTTTGACCTCCACTGCCTCCGGCAGTGCAACGGTCCGGTAACCGATCTGCCCAAGAGTAATATCCGCCGGGCTGTGTGCTGTGCCGGAAGTCGGATCACTGGGATCCTTCAGGTCTGTATAGACTGTAATCTTCCACTGGCTGTCGATGGATGTGTTACAGAGCATGACGGATTCAATGAAGGAATCGTTTTCGGCAGTAAAGACATTCGCTGCCATGGCGGAGGTATCACCGTATTCACCGATCGCATAGCTGCCGGATACGCCGTAGGTATCGTGCTGATATACATGCACATCTGCTTCGGCAGGGGAGGCCTGGAACACAGTGAAGTCGCTCAGGAAGGGATCCTGATAGGATATCCAGAAGTATCCGCCGTCTCCCCAGTTGACCCCCCAGCTATTCTTTACCAGCCATGCGCCGTCTTTACCAGGGTCGGAATTGAAGGAAGATGCCGGGAAATGATCGTCCCATCCGACGATACTGATGGCGTGTCCGGCGGATTCTTCCTCGGGATCCATGATGTTGACATCATAAAAATAGGCGTGAGTTTCCTCGTTATAACAGGGATCTGCATCCGAATAAGAGGCGTCAAGCGCCTGTCCCTTCAGAATGGCACGCTTTACGGCGTTGCGCTGTGCAATGGTGATCTCACTTTCATCATCATCTACCCAGACAGGATAGGTGTACATATCGGTGACCCGGAACTTTGCTTCCTCGTACACATCCTCCAGCGTCTTTTGAGAATCACGGATGGACTCATCCTGGTACGGACAATCAGATTCATAGACCGGGCCGATTCCTCCGAGCAGCATGCCGCCTTCCTGGTTGATCCCGAAGCTGCCTTCATCAAACACATCTTCCGTCTGATAAGGATAGCCGAAGATGTTGGAATAAGTGTAATAGGCCAGGTGCCATTCTGAAAGATCAATGTCAGGCTCTCTTGCAATGAGACTTGTCTCGACGCTGTTCAGTGCAGAGAACGCCCAGCATGTTCCATAGGGAGATTGATCCTTGACTTCCGTAACAAGTCCTTCTTTCCGAAGATCAAAGGATGATGGCAGCGGAAGATCTTTGTCTTCTTCGGATACTCCGTCCGAA
>JAFXOO010000141.1 GCA_017528675.1 Oscillospiraceae bacterium
AAGGCATCATAGATGCAGCGGATTGCCTGGTGCAGGTCGCTCTCATTCACGCCGATGATGACATTCAGCTCAGAGGAACCCTGGTCGATCATCTTGACATTGATGCGTCCATGTGCAAGCGCTGCAAAAATCCGTGCCGCAGTACCTCTGGTCTTTCTCATGCCACGGCCAACACCCGCAAGCAGGGCAATATCCGGTTCAAGCTCCAGATGATCGGGCTGCACCTTCTTGCGCAGTGCCGTCAGCAGACGCTCCTCCTGTCCCTTGAGAGATTCCGCATCGGCAATGATCGACAGTGTATCAATTCCGGAAGGCATATGCTCCACGCTGATGCCCAGCTCGGCAAATACATCAAGTACATCCCGGACAAAGCCGATCTCGCTGTTCATCATGCCCTTTTCCATGTTGACAGCACAGAAGCCCTTCTTGCCGGCAATACCGGTGATGGTGCGGATTGCTGCTTCCTCAGCCGCATCGCTGTCCGGAACAATCATCGTACCGTCATCCTCCGGTGCGTTGGTGTTGCGGATGTTGATCGGGATACCGGCAGTCCGTACCGGGAAGATGGCATCCTCATGCAGGACAGAGAAGCCCATATAGCTCAGCTCACGCAGCTCCTTGTAGGTGATGACCGGAATCACAACCGGATCCTTGACGACTCTCGGATCTGCCACCAGGATACCGGAAACATCCGTCCAGTTCTCATAGACAGCAGCATGAACCGCTCTTGCCACGAGCGAGCCCGTCACATCAGAGCCGCCTCTTGAGAAGGTGCGTATCACACCGCTGAAGGACTTGCCATAGAAGCCGGGAATGACCGCATGGTCAATATCTCTCAGGCGATCACGGAGCTTGGAAACTGTCTCATGACGCTGCATAACGCCCTCGTCGCTGAAGACAATGACATCGGCTGCATCAACAAAGGTATAGCCAAGATAGGCGGCAATGACGATACCGTTGAGATATTCGCCACGGCTTGCAGCATACTCACGGCCTGCATGGGCAAGGTTTGCCTTGATCTGCTGGAACTGCTCCTCAAGAGAGAGCGTCAGCCCCAGATCAGCGATAATGTCATTGTAGCGCTTCTTGATATTTTCAAAATCCTTGGAAAAATCCTCACCCAGTGCAGCCTTTTCATAGCAGGCATACAGCATATCCGTGACCTTGATGTCATCGGAAAAGCGCTTGCCCGGCGCAGAGGGAACGACATATCTTCTTTCCGCATCGCTCTTGATGATGGCAGCGGCTTTCCTGATCTGACCTGCATCTGCCAGGCTGCTGCCGCCGAACTTAACTACCTTGATTCCCATTTGTGTGGCTCCTTTTCTGCAAAAAATAAGCATAAAACATTACATTGTCTATTATATTCCATTTTGTCAGAAAAATCAATTGGGAATCAGTACAAATTTTATGATTGGCAAAATTGCTCTTTTGGTAAATACGACTGTATTTCCACGGTGGACAAGTCGAAGGTTTCTCCTCCCGGTAGTTTCCGGATTGCCGGGCTGTTGCAATGCGCTTTATCCGTTGTCGGGTTCTGCCAGTGCCAGATCAATATGTCCGCCGCTGATGTCTGCCTTTGCGCAGATGACCTCCATCGGCATACCAAGGCGGTACTCCCTGCCGGTGAGGGTGTCCTTGATGAACCAGCCCTCCTCGATCTCGTATTCTCCCTCCGGCATATCCCGGATATGCAGCAGACCCTCTGCCATGTTTTCCAGCGTCACATAGACGCCGAAATCCGTCACGCTCGTAATCACGCCCCGGAATGTCTCACCCACATGTGCCTGCATAAATTCCGCCGCATAGCAGTCATCTGCCTCCCGTTCAATTCGGATGGCACGCAGCTCTGTATCGGATGCCTGTAAAGCGGCCTGCTGGGTGAATTTTGCATAGCGCTTGCCCATCCATTCACTCCCGGCACCGGCAAGATAATCCGTCAGGATCCGATGCACCACCAGATCCGGATAGCGCCGGATCGGGGAGGTGAAATGCGCATAATCCTTCAGTGCCAGGCCAAAATGACCAAGCGGCTCCTCGCTGTAGCGAGCCTTTGCCATAGAGCGCAGCGTCAGCGAGTTGATGACCGGGAACCAGGTTTCCTCCCGGCAGGCATTGAGAAGCTGCTGGATGTCACGGGGCTGTGCTTCGTGGAAGGTGGGAGGCGTGCCGCCAAGCCGCACCAGCATTTCCTTGAGCTGTTCGATGCGTTCGGCAGAGGGCTGCTCATGCACACGGTACACAAGCGGAATCTGTGCCTCCCGTGCGCATTTCGCCGCCGCTTCATTGGCAGCAAGCATGCATGCCTCAATGATGCATTCGCTGCGTCCCCGCTGCACAGGCGCCAGTCCCACGCAGCGGCCGTTTTCGTCCAGCATCAGCGCCGCTTCCGTGCTTTCAAGCTCCGGCGCACCCCTGCGTTTCCGCAATGTCTCAAGCTTTTCCGTCAGCGCATCAAGCGTGTGCAGCATGCCGGCAACCGGCGCATATTTCTCCCGGATATCCGGCGCCGCACTGCCGTCGAGGATGGCGTTGCACTCGCTGTAAACGCCCCGCACCGCCGAGCAGATCACGGACTTGCGGAATTCTGCCGAGAGCAGGTCGCCCTGCGGAGAAATCTGCATAATGCACGAGATGGTCAGCCTGTCCTCACCGCCGTTGAGCGAGCAGATGCCGTTCGAGAGCTCCGGCGGCAGCATCGGAATCACCTTGTCCGCATAATAAATGCTTGTCCCCCGGAGAAACGCCTCCTTGTCCAGTGCTGAGCCGCTGCGGACATAGTGCGAAACATCGGCAATATGCACACCGAGCGTATAACTGCCGTCCGCCTGCTCTGTCACGGAAACAGCATCGTCCATATCCTTGGAGCCTGCGCCGTCAATCGTGAAGATGATCTCCCCCCGGAGATCAAGGCGGTTTTCGAGGTCAAACGAAGTGATTCCCGCATCGGCAAGCTTCTTTGCCTCCTGCAACACCTCCTCCGGAAAATCCACCGGAATCTGATCCGCTGCAATGCGGGCAGCCATGCAGTTTTCGGCATTTTCGGCACTGCCGTAATTGAGCAGCACCTTCACCCGGTGGTCGGCATGGCGGCTGCCCCGGCTCGTCAGCAGGCAGAGCACCTTGTCCCCGATGCCATAGGGCTCGCTTTCCTGGTAATCTATATGCAGACAGAGGTTCATCGTGTCCGGCAGCAGACAGAGTCCCTCCTCTGTCGGCACAACCGTGCCGGAAAGCCGCACCTCCTGCTGCGCCTCAAGCACAGCGGCCACCTCCGCTTCCGGAGAGCGGTCATCCCTGGCGGGCAGCGGCCTTGCCAGCACCCTGTCGCCGGGCATTGACCCCATCAGGAATTTTCCGGGAACAAAATGCTCCGTTCCCGCATCATCCCGGATAAAGCCATATCCGGCAGAAAGCCGTGTCACAACTGCCTGGAAGCAGTCCTCCCGGCTTGCGAGGGAATAGGCCTGCCCCTTCTGAAGAATCGTGCCCTCCTTCAGCAGCTTTTCGAGTGCTGCATGAAATGCCGCAGGCGAGCGCCTGGCACGGCATTTCACCGCAAGCGTCCCATGCTGCATGCGCCTGTCAGGGGACTGCTGCAAAAAGAGGCGGATCTTGCGTTCAAACTCCGCTGTTTTCGCCGGATCCGCGGGGTGCTTCGGATGAGATACCACCGGAGTATGGGCTTTTTTCCGGTTATGTTTAGAATTATGTCTTGCCATAACAGCTCCTTTCTATACTACGCGCTATTGCAAATCGGAATAACGATTTGCAATCCGCCGTCTTTGACGGCGGGCGGCGCATAGCGCCGCAAAGCGCTCCGTTTATACGCCCTCTGCCAAAGCCACATAGTGGCTTTGGCAGCTGCTGCGCAGCCTGCAAAGCACAACATTGTTGTGCTTTGCAATAGAGGGCAGTATATCAGGAAAGCCGCACAAGGTCACCGTGCGGCAATGCGTGAAAAAAGCTCCCGAGCAAGGCTCAGGAGCTTTTCCGTCCGGTTCAATCACTCTGCGGATGACTGGAACAGCGTCATGATATACGGCACAACAATGTTCATGCAGATAATCACAACAAAGCCGACGATACCGAGAATTCTGGTCAGCTTGGCAAGGGCTGCCTCTCTGGTATTGCCCTCGTTCTGGCCGTAGAAGGACTCGTTAAAACCGCCGCCGAGAGCAGAGGTCATGCTGTCCTGACCCTTGTTGTCCTGCATCAGGCAAAGCACAACAATCAGCAGGGAAAGCAGCAAAACAACTGCGCCGCAGATGATTTCGTAAAGTTCCATAATGTAACGCTCCTTACTTTTGTAATAGATTGACACGGTATCATTATAGCATAGAGAAGCCGTTTTGTCAAGTGCTTTACGGAAATTTCCCAAAAAAAGCCCCCATCTTAATGATGGGGGCAGATCGTCAATCCTTCAGACTGTCAACAGCATCCTTTGCTGCATCAGCAATATCCTCAGCAGCATCGCTGGCTGCATCAGCCAGATCAGCAGCCTTGTCGGCAACTGTATCTGCAATGTCCTCCGCAGCATCCTTGACATCATCCACGATGTCCTCGTCTACGAAGTTGCACTGCTCACCGCAAGCGATATCATCCATAAAGTCATCATCATCAAACTCAGTGCTGTCGAAGCGCATCTTGCGCTTGCTGTTCTGCTTCTGCAAGATGAAGAATACGGCTGCGGCCGTTGCCAGTGCGGTTGCGGCGATGATCGCAATTGTTTTCCAGTTCATAGTTTGTTCCTCTTTTCTCCGCAGATCATATAAAGGGAATCACTGCACCCTGCGGCAGATTCCGATGGAAGCCTGCCGGGCTGCCATTGCCCATGCCGTTCTCTGAGAACAGGCTCATTCCCTGAAAAGCATGCCGCCGTGCTGCTGCGGACAGGAAAATTCAGCGGCTTTTGCTTTACATGTAAGTATTATACCACATTTCATCAGACATTTCAACACTTTTTTGGAAAAAATTTTTGTTTTTTTGTCGTATGCTATAAATTTTCCGTTAAATACATCAGAATCGACAGTGCAGCGGTGGGTGCAGTTTCACACCGCAGGATGCGTTTTCCAAGCCAGACCCGCCAAATACCGGCATTTTCTGCGTCAGCGGCCTCTTGCTCTGAGATACCGCCCTCACTTCCGATAAAAACGCCAATGCTCTTAGCTTCAGCTAACGGAACCTCTCCGAACCGCCGTCCGCCGGCCTCCTCATAGAGCATGACAGGGCAGTCCTCCGCCTGCATGGCGGCAAGCGCCTCCTTCCAGCTCAGGAGTTCCCCGACCTCCGGGATGATACCTCTGCCGGACTGCTTTGCAGCAGAGTGCGCAATTTTCTGGAGCCGCTGGCGTTTTTTCTCGAATTCGGCCTTTGACGGCCGTGCCACGCAGCGTGCGGTCAGCACCGGAACAATCCGGTACACCCCCAGCTCTGTGGCCTTCTGGACGATTTCCGCAAGCTTATCCTGCTTCGGAACAGCCTGATAGAGTGTCACCCGGACAGAGGGCTCCGCAGCGCAGGGAGCAATCCGAAGCGGGTGCAGAAAGACCTCACTGTCCGTGATGCGGGTAATTTCGCAGTCATAGTCCATACCCTCCGCACAGACCGTGAGCTGTTCACCCGGCCGCATCCGCAGGGAGCGTCCGATATGGCGTGCATCCTCACCGGTGATGACAATTTCGTTTTCATCGCCGTGCTCTGTAAAAAATCTCGGCATACAGCGCTCCTTACATCAGGGCAAAATAGCCGTCAGCCGTCTTGAGCACATAGACATGCTCATCATCGAGTACCTGTGTGCCGCCGGTATACACAATATCCCATTCCATCGTCAGGTCATAGACTTCCTCTACCGTATCCGAGAACTTGCCGCTCCCCTCGTAAATTCCGTCCAGAAGCGTCAGCATGGAGGCAATATTGCCATTCTCCCGGTTCTGTGCAAGCTCATTGATGAGTGTCATCGAGAAGGTAAAGTCCTCGCCGGTAGACTTTGCGAGATTATCATGGAACTGCTGCACCATCGTCTGGTAATCCGCAGTCTCATAGACCTTGAGCTGATACGCCGCATAGAAATCGAGCGTACTTTTCTGATAAAGCTCCGCATCAGCATTCTGGATGCTGCCGAGCAGCCCTGTCACGGCAGTGACCTGATCTTCGTTGATAAAGCGCCTGTCATAGGTAATCGGGACGGGGTAGGATGTTTTATTCTGACGCATGGTGGCGCCGTAGGGAAGCTCCTCCTCCTCATAGGTCATGCCCTTTTTCCCGCAGGCAGGAACGCTTGTCAGGCAGACAGCGCAGAGCAGCAGTGCCGTAATTTTCCGGATCAGTTTCATAAAAATCGCTCCTTCACAGGGTTTCTGTATATCTATATAATAGTACCACAGCTTTCAGCATTTGTCAACCCAAGGCATGGCAGTCGGGCTGAAAATCCCCTCTCCGCTGAACCGGGAGAGGGGACAGGGCAAAGCATCCCTGGCTGTGTCATTGCGGAAGCATCAGTACATTCAGGATAAACTGATTCTCCTCCTCTGTCACATTGACAGCAAGGTTATCCTCATAGGTCACATGCAGGATATAGGACACCGTATTCCCGGTGTTGGCATCCTTGTAGTAATACTTATAGGATTCCTCCATGCTTTTATTCGTGTAGACAATCCGCAGCGGCTTGAAGCCGACATAGGTCTGCACCGCCGCAGGATCCATCCCGTTGATAATTCCGGAGGCATCCACATGCGCATTGGTCTTGACACCGCTGCCGTATTTCTGAAGCTGCGCATAATCATAATACTGGATGTCCGTCACAGTATCATTCTTTTCACCGACATAAATCACCCACTGCGGGATTTTCACGCCGCTGACGGTCACAGTGCGCTGGCTTTCATAGAGATACTTGTACTGCTCAGCCGCCTGGTTGACACAGGCAAATTCAGAAGCATTCTGCAATGTAATGTGGGCATATTTCTGGGCAGTTTCCGGGCTGACGCCGATCTGTTCAGAAAGCGCCTCTGCAAATCGTGCGCCGTTGTTGCGCCACTGCATCAGCTTCAGCACGCCAAAGATTGCAAGCCCGATCACTGCTGCAATCAGAATCACCAGCCCGATTGCCTTAATGGAAACATGTCTCTTTTGTTTTGATGGCGCTGCCGGTGTCACGCCGGTTGCCGGTGCCGGTGCCGGGGTTGTTCCCGGTGTCTGTGTGATGTCATCCTTGTTGAGGCTGACTTTTGCCTTGTTATCGTCCATGCGAAGTACCTCCCCTGTTTAAAAAATGATGTATGTGTGTGATGTACCGGAGCCTACAGGCTGATAAGTCCGCCCGCCAGCATTTCCTGTGCCGCTAAGAGTACCGAAATCCTGCCGCTGTTGTAGCTGATGCCGCCCTGCATCCATGCAGCGAACGGCTCCCGCAGCGGCCCGTCAGCCGAAAGCTCAATGGAAGCGCCGTTTGTGAAGGCGCCAGCCGCCATGATGACCTGATCGGTATAACCGGGCATATCCCATGGCTCCGGTGTGACATAGGCATCCACAGGCGATCCCTTCTGGATGCCACGGCAGAATGCGCACAGGTTCTCCGCCGTCCGCAGTTCAACCGCCGTCACGATGTCCCCCCGTACCGCCTCCGCAGAGGGGGAGCAGCGGAATCCGAGCATGGTGAATACCTGCGAGGCAAATACAGCCGTTTTCATCGCATTTTCGACAATATCCGGCGCCATGAAAAGCCCCTGGAACAGCTCCCTGTTCATGCCGAGCGTGCAGCCGACCTCCTTGCCGAGCCCGACACAGGTCAGCCGGTAGGCGCATTTCTCCACAAGATCCGCCCGTCCGGCGATATACCCGCCTGTCCGGGCGATGCCGCCGCCGGCATTCTTGATCATGGAGCCGATGATGATGTCAGCGCCGACATCGAGCGGCTCTCTTGTTTCAACGAATTCGCCGTAGCAGTTGTCCACCATGATGATGGCATCCGGATTGCCCCGGCGCACTGCCCTGACAATCTCAGCAATGGTGTCAATCGTGAATGCCTCCCGGAGCGAGTATCCTCTTGACCGCTGGATATAAGCAATTTTTGCCCCGCCGATGCGCTTTTCGATGGCGCCATAATCCGGCATCCCGTTGTTCATCAGGTCAATCTGGCTGTAGATCACGCCGAAGTCCTTCAGCGAGCCGTCCCCCGGACTGCCCGCCAGTCCCAGCACCGGTTCCAGCGTATCATAGGGCTTTCCGGTGACTGCCACAAGCCGGTCACCCGGCCGCAGCACACCAAACAGCGCCACCGTCAGCGCATGTGTCCCGGACACGAAATTGTGCCGCACGAGCGCATCCTCCGCACCGAGCACCTGTGCCCAGACCTTGTCGAGCACCTCCCGTCCGAGGTCGCCGTAGCCATAGCCCGTGCTTGCGCCGAAGCAGGCTTCGCTGACACGGTTGTCGGCAAACGCCCGCAGCACCTTGGCAGCGTTGTGCCGTGCAGTTTCTTCAATCCGTGCAAAGGTCGGTGCGCAGGCCTTTTCCGCCTCCTCACCGAGCTTTTCAAGGCGTGGATCAATTGCAAAAAAATCAAGCATTCCCATTGTCCAAAAGTCCCTTCGTAATCTGATCCTTTTCCTCCGCCGTCCGTTCGAGGACGAATTCTGTCTCTATCACGGTGAAGCCGATCTCCCGGTAGAAGCTCTCCCGGATGTCGAGCGCATACAGCGCCGCCTGCTTGCCGAACTGTGCCAGCCACAGCGCCAGCCATCTCAGAAAGCTCCGTGCATGGCCGAGTCCCCGTGCCTCCGGGAGCGTTGCCACTTCACCGACAAGCACATGATCGTCAATATCGAACATAATCGTTGCCGTTGTGCTGCCCTTATACGTCAGCACATGGCTCACGCCGTGGCGGCAGCGGTGCGAGGTATCTGTGTACCAGAG